>JAYVMH010000184.1:0-7243 GCA_043759015.1 Actinomycetota bacterium | reverse complement strand
AGCTCAACAACACGCACACCGGCGACACCCTCGCACCCAAGGGTTCACCCGTGAAGGTCGAACCGCCGTCGCGTCGATCGCCGCAGTACGGGGTCGCGATCCTGCCGCGGACGCAGGCCGACGACGACAAGCTCGGCAACGCCCTCGTCCGTCTGCAGGCCGAAGACCCATCGCTCTACGTCGACCGACTGGAGGAGACGCGCCAGACCGTGCTCCGCGGGCTCGGCGACACGCACATCTCGGTGACCATCGAACGGATGGCGCGCAAGTTCGGCGTCAACGTCGACACCACCCCCCTGCGGGTCGCCTATCGAGAGACGGTGGCCGGCAGGGCGGGTGCGGAAGGCAAGGTGAAGAAGCAGAGCGGTGGGCACGGACAGTTCGCCGTCGTCAACCTGCGCGTGGAGGCGCTGCCGCGCGGTGCCGGGTTCCAGTTCATCGACGCCGTCGTCGGCGGCACCATCCCCCGCAACTACATCCCAGCGGTGCAGACCGGCGTCGAGGACACGATGGCCAAGGGCGGAGTGCACGGCTTCCCGGTGGTCGACGTCGCGGTGGAGGTCTACGACGGCAAGTACCACCCGGTGGACTCCAGCGAGATGGCGTTCAGGACGGCCGCGTCACAGGGGTTCAAGGAGGCCATGGAGGCGGCGGGCGTGCTGGTGCTCGAACCGGTGTCGCTGTTGACGGTGACGGTGCCGTCCGCTTACCAGGGCGACGTGATGAGCGACATCAACACCCGCCGCGGTCGAGTGCAGGGCAGCGCCACGAACGACTTCGGCGAGCAGGTGATCGACGCGCTCGTCCCCGCCGCGGAGCTCAGCCGCTACGCGATCGACCTCCGGTCGATGACCGGAGGCCGCGGGCAGTTCGACACCCAGCACCACCACTACGACGTGTTGCCCGCACATCTCGTGGACAAGGTGAAGCAGACCCAGCCCAAGCAGCACTGACTGCCTGCCGTCAGGGCGCCACGTCGAAGGCGATCGTTCGCCCAGTCTCGTGCACCTCGTAGTGGCCGGCCGACAGCGTCACATCGATCGCACACACGGAGCCAGGCGGAACGCCGAGCACCGACGCGACTGTCGTGCCCTCGCGCGCCAGCAGCACGTCCGAAGGCTGCACGTTCCCCGAGTCGGTCGTCACCTCGATGCGGACCGTGCCCACAACGAGGCCCGGAGGGGCTTGCGAGAACAGCCCGCCCGACTTGCCGTTCGCGTCGTCGACGGTGACCTTGACGGTGCGGGCCGCCAGGCCTTCGGTGGTGGCACACTCGGTGGGCGGCACAGTCGTGGGCAGTGGCGTGGTCGCCTTCGAGGAACTGCACGCGGCGAGCGAGAGCGCGAGGAGAACGAGCAGCGGGAGCGCGATCGCGACCTCGGGTCGACGGCGGGGAGTCGGGGAGCTCACTCGGCGGTCACGAGCGCGGGCAACCACGACTCCAAGCGCTCCCACATCGCCTCGTCGCTCCTCGCCAACAGGTGTCCGTCGCCGGGCAGGCGCACCAACTCGCCGTGGCCCGCGATCATGCACACCATCTCGCTCGCCTGGATCGGCAGGATCTCGTCGCGCTCGCCGTGAAAGAGGAGGAACGGAAGGCCCTGCAAGCCACCGGCGAGCTCACATCCAGCGGATTGCGTGGCGAACGTCGCGACGCCGGCCACCATCTCGCGCAGCCCCACGCCCACGCGGACGGCGACGGCTCCGCCGAAGCTGTGGCCCATCAACACCACCCTGTCCGCGGCCGCGCCACCGATGGCGAGTTGGGCGGCGGCGGCCACGTCGACACAGCACAGATCGAGGTCGTTCGGTCGGCGGTAGCTCACACGCAGCACGGGCACGCCGCGCGCCGACCACTCCACACCGAGCCGGTGGAAGAGGGCGTCGCCGGGGCCGAGCAATCCGCCCATCGCGCCGCCACAGAGCACCAGCGCTCCCGGTTGGCGGGCGGCACCGTCGGCCGCCTCGTGCCACAGGATGGTGAGTAGCCCTCGCATCGTGTACATCTCGATGTGCCGCAACGTCGGGGACAGCATCACGTCGCTGGACGCCAACACCTGGAGCGCATCGAGAGGGGTGGTCGGCGCGGTACCTGCGGTGCCGAACGACTCGTCCATCGTGACTACCCTAACGCCACCCATGCGCGACGTTCCGACCGATCCTCGACAGCGCGAGACCTACGACCTGGCCGTGCGCATCGGCCTCGCATGGCGCGAGCTGCGCCGAGGTGCGTCGGCATCCGGGCTTCGCGACTGGCTGTACGGAGCCGGCGACGACGGCATCGAGCAGGGTCAGATGGACACGCTCGACGCGCTCGCCTCGAAGCCGTCGTGGCGGATGAGCGACCTCGCCGACGCGCTCCGGGTCGACCCGTCGACGGCCACCCGCGCCGTGCAGCGCATGGAGAAGGCGGGGCTCGCCGAGCGCCGTCCGGGCAAGGACGATGGTCGCGTCGTCGAGGTCGTCATCACCCATGCAGGCCGCGCAGTCCATCAGGACGTCGCGGCCCGCCGGGTCGAACTGATGACGGCCGTCCTCGGCGCGTACCGGATGAGGGAGCTCCCGGTGTTGGCCGAGATGCTCGAGCGCTTCGTCGTCGCCACCGACGCCTTCGTCACCTCCCGCACCCCCTCCCCCTGACCCGCCAAACCCCCAAACCCCGTCGTTCACGTCATGGCTGGACCGAGGGGGCCTCGGTGGCAGGGTGACGCGGGAAGCGACATTGCCGATTGCAGCCGGTAGCCGTACCCAGTGGGAGCATGGGTCGCGATCGATTGCTCATCGAGCTCATCGTCGCGCACCATCATCTGGCGACGCCGCGCCTGGTCGCGAAGGCGGGGCTCAACAGCGACCAGTGGCTCAGAATGCTCCGCGACGACGAGTGGGTCTCCATCGTGCCCAAGGTGTGGCGTCACGCGGCGACGCCACTGACGTGGAAGATGCAGGTTCGGGCGGGGTCGATGTGGCTCGGGCGCGACGCGGCGTTGTATGGCGTCGCGGGATTGAGGTGGAACCGGGTCGAGGTGCCCGAGATCGACCGCGCCGAGTTCCTGGTGCCGCGACACCGCCGATTCGTGCCGCCGTGGATGACCCTGCACACCACGCTCGCGTGGTCGCTCGGCGACACCGTCTTGGTCGACGGAGTGCGCACGTGCAACGCCACCCGGGCGATCATCGACATGGCCCGCACCCAGTCCGCGCGACAGTTGGAAGTCGCAATCGACAGCGCCGTCCGACTGCGGAAGACATCGGTACCGTCGCTCAGCCGGCGGATGAGCGAGCTCGAAGGGTCGGGGCGCGCCGGCATCCGAATGCTGCGAACCCTTCTTCTCGATTCGGGTGGCGAGTCGATCCTCGAACGACGGATGCTGAAGCTGCTCCGCGTTGCCGGCTTTCCAAGGCCCACACCGCAGGTGGTCCACCGGGGTAGCTCCGGCCGCGTGATCCGAGTCGACTTCGAGTTCGACTTCGAGGACGCAAACCTCGTCGTCGAGGTCAGCGGTCGCAAGGGCCACATCAGTGACCGTGATCGACAGCGCGATGCCCGACGCCGCAACGATCTCATCGCAATGGGCAAGGACTACGTCGAGTTCACCACGGCCGACGTCCTCGACGACCCCGAGTACGTCCTTCGCACCCTCCGAACCCACCTTCCCGACATGGTTCTACCGAGGGTCCCTCGGTAGAACCATGACATGAACGCCTGGGGGGCGGTGGGTCGGGCGGTAGCGGGTAGGGTGCCCGGCGATGGCAGAACGGGCCGGGTTCGCGAACGAGGCGATGCAGTACGCGGGGCAGCTGTACAACGCTGCGCTGCGGATGACTCGCAATCGGTCCGACGCGGAAGACCTCGTCCAGGAGACGTACCTGCGTGCCTACCGGGGGTACGGCGGGTTCGAGGACGGCACCAACCTGCGCGCGTGGTTGTTCCGCATCCTCACCAACACCTACATCAACTCCTACCGAGCCAAGCAGCGCCGACCGCAGGAGACCGAGCTCAACGACGTCGAGGACCTGTACCTCTATCGCCGAATCAGCAATGTCGAATCCGCCTCGCGCAGCGCCGAGGACACGCTGTTCGAGATGTTCACCGACGACGAGGTGAAATCGGCTCTGGAGAGCCTTCCGGAATCGTTCCGTCTGCCGGTGCTGCTCGCCGACGTGCAGGAGTTCTCGTACAAGGAGATCGCCGAGATGCTGGACATCCCGATCGGCACGGTGATGTCTCGGCTCCATCGGGGAAGAAAAGCGATGCAGAAGGCGTTGATCGATTTCGCAACGGAACAAGGCCTGCTCACGCGCACGCCTGCGACCATTTCGGAAGAAGCAGATGGCTGACTGCAACGAGACACTGCGCGAGCTCGAAGCGTTCCTCGACGGCGAGCTGAGCGACGAGGCCCAACAGGGCATCCACACGCATCTCGATGGCTGCCTCGACTGCCTGCAGGCCTACGACTTCCACGCCGAGCTGCGCACCGTGATCCGCCAGAAGTGTTCCAACGACGAGATCCCGGCGTCGCTGCTGTCCCGGATCGAGCAGTGCCTCGGCGAGGACTTCGACGGCGACGGCCTCATCGGCTGACGCGCGACCCGATGGATTGGCCCCGGCCCCTCTCCCGCTCGCTACGCTGGGCCCATGCTCGCAGTGATCTTCCATTTCTGGCTGGGTCTGATCCTCACCGTCGTCAGTGGGCTGGCCGTGGTGTCGGTCATCGCGGGCTACATCAAGAAGGTCGTCGCGCCGCAGTATCCCAACGGCCGCGCCCGACGCGACGACTGACGTCGCCTCGATGAGCATGGCGCTGAGCCCCATCGACTGGGATCGCGCCGAGCGGGTCGCCCTCGGCATCGCGGCCCGCCGCCACGGGCCTGAACATGCGCAGGACCCCGACCCCGCGTCGATCATCCTGGCACCGACGGCCGACGTGGAGGCGGCGATCGAGGCAGTCACCGGTCTGCGCCCGGCACACGGCGCGGCCACCGTGCAGTTCGTGGAACGGCCGGCCTGGATCCGTGCCAACATCGAATCCTTCCGCGGGCTGCTCGCCCCGCTGCTCGACCGGTGGGGGTCGCGAATGTCCTCAGGCGCCGCGTCGGCGGTCGCCCGCCAGGTGGCCGGCGCGGAGCTGGGCGCGATGCTCGGCTGGATGAGCACACGCGTGCTCGGCCAGTACGACATCCTCGTCGGCCACCAGCCGCCGGACGATGCGGTCTACATGGTCGCGACGAATCTCGCATCGGTCGAGCGTCGATACGGGTTCGACCCGGGCGAGTTCCGAACCTGGGTGCTTCTCCACGAGCTCACTCACCGGGCCCAGTTCACCGGCGTGCCCTGGATGCGTGGCCACTTCACCGGCCTCGTGGAGCAGAGCCTGCTGTTCGCCGACCCCGACATGAGGGCGTTCACCGACGCGATGAAGGCCGCGCTGCGCAACCGGTCCAGTGCCGCAGCGCAGGTCCGCGACGGGGGCGTGATGGGTTTGCTTGCGCCACCCGAGCAGCGCGCGGTGATGGCGAGGATCGGCGGCCTGATGTCACTCCTCGAAGGGCACGGCGACATCACCATGAGCCGCGCCGCGGGCGACATGGTGCCCAACGCCGAACGGTTCGAGCGGATCCTCCGCGAGCGTCGCCGGGCGGCGAACCCGCTGAGCAAGGCGATCATGCGGCTGGCAGGGGTGGAGGCCAAGCTGAACCAGTACGCGGCCGGAGCGCGCTTCATCGCCGCGATCGAAGAGGTCGGTGGTCCCCGAGCGGTGGACCGGTGTTGGATCGACGCCGACCACCTGCCGACGCTGGAAGAGGTCCGCGCTCCCTCGGCATGGCTGGCGCGCATGGAGCCGATCGTTGCCTGACGGCCACGCGCTCGCGCTGCCGTTCACGCAGGACTTGCTCAGCCGCTGCACCTTTCCCGAGTCGGGTGCCGCGGTGACGTGCGGCGTCTCCGGTGGAGCGGACTCGGCCGCGCTGCTCGTGCTCGCGGTCGCCGCTGGATGCCGGGCAACCGCGGTGCACGTCGACCACGGGCTCCGCGCCGGTTCGAGCGAGGAGGCCGACGTGGTGCGGCGGCTCTGTGAGCGGGTGGGCGCCGGGTTCCGAGCCGAGTACGTCGAGCTTTCCGACGGGCCGAACCTGGAGGCCCGCGCCCGCGCCGCGCGTTACGCCGTACTGCCTCCCGACGCGCTCACCGGGCACACGGCCGACGACCAGGCGGAGACGGTGCTCATCAATCTGTTGCGCGGTGCGGGAGCCAGCGGAATTGGCGCTATGCGGCCCGGTCCTCGGCGACCGATGCTCACAGTGCGCCGATCGGAAACTTACGAGTTGTGTTCGATGCTCGGCATCGAGATCGTGCGCGATCCGTCCAACATCGATCCGCGCCACCTCCGCAATCGGGTCCGACACGAGCTTCTCCCGTTGATGAACGAGCTCGCTCGTCGCGATCTCGTGCCCGTCCTCACCCGCCAGGCCGACATCGCCCGCGCTGACGCGGATCTCCTCGACGAGCTGGCAGCGACGCTCGACCCGACCGACGCCATTGCACTCACGGCCGCGCCCGTGCCCCTGGCGCGACGTGCGGTTCGGCGGTGGCTGACGACGGAACACCCACCGGATCTTGCCACCGTGGAGCGTGTGCTGGCGGTCGCCCGCGGCGATGACGTCGCCACCGAGACCGGCGACGGCCGCCGGGTCAGCCGGAGTCGCCAACGACTCGCGTTGCACCCTGGGGCAAGTTCGGGGCCGAAGGAGTAACCTGATCCCACATTCACTGCACGACCGTGGAGGTGGGCGTGATGCCCCCGAGGCTGCGCGGGAAGTGGGCGCTCGGCATTACGCCGCGCAACTTCACGTGGTTCATGAAAGACAAATTGGCAGTCTGCGAACGTCCCGGTGGGTATGGGGACAACCATCGCCGCGTCCGTCGTCAAGAAGAGATCATCTGGCTGCGCGAGAACGGGTTCGGCTGCGTCATCAGCATCATCCCCGCGCCGCACAACCTCCACAACTACGACGAGCTGGGCTTGCCGTACCTGCATCGCCCGTTCACCGGGGTCGACGACCTCGGCACCTGGCTGAAGTCGTTCTACAACGAGCTCAACGGATTGCTCGAGGGGAGCACGAAGGTGATCGTGCACAACGAGTCGGTCGACGACCGGGTCATCGGCATCCTCGGTGGCTACATCCGCTGGAGCCGCATGGTCGACGATCCGTCGATGGCCATCAACCTCACCGAGCGCATCGC
>JAYVMH010000183.1:0-7322 GCA_043759015.1 Actinomycetota bacterium | reverse complement strand
GGCTGTCGAGCACGCGCATCAGCACGACCACCAGCGCCGCGAACCCGATGCAGCACAGCACGGCCGCGAGCACGACCACCAGTTCGCCTGCAGTCATCAGCGATGCTCCGTTCTCTCGTCGGTCGTGGGTGCGGTTTCTCGTGCGGTTTCTCGTGCGGTCATGCGTTCCCTCACCTGGGCCTCCGCGCCGTGGCCCGTCGGTTGGTAGTAGCGCTTGTCGAACTGTTCGGCGGGCAGGTGCTGCTGCGCGACCCACCCATCGGGATGGTCATGAGGGTAGTCGTACCCCACACCGTGGCCGAGGACCTTCGCTCCCTGGTAGTGCGCGTCGCGCAGGTGCGCCGGCACCTCACCCACCTCACCCGCCTGCACATCGGCCCGTGCGTTCCAGATCGCCAGTGCCGTCCTGTTGCTCTTGGGCGCCGTCGCCATGTGGATCGCGGCTTGACTCAGGTTCAACTGCGCCTCGGGCAATCCGACGTGTTCCAGCGCGTGCGCCGCGGCGACGGCCACCACGAGCGCGGTCGGGTCGGCCATTCCGACGTCCTCGCTGGCGAAGATGATCATCCGGCGGGCGATGAAGCGCGCGTCCTCACCTGCTTCGAGCATCCGGGCGAGGTAGTAGACGGCGGCCTGGGGATCCGAGCCGCGCATGCTCTTGATGAACGCGCTCACCACGTCGTAGTGGTCGTCGCGGCCGTACCGCAGCGCGCTCGTGCCGAGTGCACTCTCCACGTGATCCAACGTGATGTCGCCGGGGTGGGCCAACGCGCACGCCACCTCCAGCGCGGTCAGCACCTGCCGACCGTCGCCCGCGGCCCGATCGACCAGATGCTCGATGGCCGCGGGGTCGGCCGTGCGGCCCTCGGCCTGGAGGCCGCGGGCGATGAGCACGCGGATGTCGTCCTTGCCGAGGGGGTCGAGGCGGAACAGCGTGCTGCGACTGCGCAGCGGTGGGTTGACCTCGAAGAACGGGTTCTCCGTCGTCGCGCCGATCAGCGTCAGCGTGCCGTCCTCGACCGCTGGGAGCAGCGCGTCCTGCTGGGACTTGGAGAACCGGTGGATCTCGTCGAGGAAGAGAATGGTGCCCCTCCCCTGCTCGCCGAGCCGGTGGCGGGCGCGCTCGATCACGTCGCGAACGTCCTTCACCCCGGCCGCCACGGCGCTGAGCTGCTCGAAGGCTCGCTTGGTCGAGCCGGCGACGGCGAGGGCGAGGGTCGTCTTCCCCGTGCCGGGCGGACCCCAGAAGATCGCGCTCGTCAGCCGGTCCTGCTCCACCAGGCGGCGCAACGGCTTGCCGGCGCCGACCAGGTGCACCTGGCCGACGACGTCGTCGAGGGTCTTGGGTCGTAGGCGCGCGGCCAACGGCGCCTGCTGACGCAAGCGATCTTCGGCGGCGGCGCTGAACAGGTCGGACACTGCCGTCGACCGTAGCGCCCACTCCCCGGCCGGGAGCGTCAGAGCGTCGAGAGAACCCGGGTGTACGCCTCGCGGCGCCAATCCGGCACGTGGTCGATGAGCCAATCGGGGGTGACCCACTTCCACGCGACGAACTCACTGCCATCGGGCGTCGGCTCGACATCGGGCGACACCGTGTTGAACAGGAACCAGCGCTGCGCCTGCCCGAGCTTGTCCCGGCGAGTCGCCCTGCCGCGGCGCAGCTCCTCGGGCCACTCGTACACCACCCAGTCGGGGAACTCGGCCAGCACCTCGACGTGTTCGGGTCCGAGGCCGGTCTCCTCCAGGAGCTCGCGCCACGCACCGTCGAGTGGCAGCTCGCCGATGTTCAGGCCGCCTTGCGGCAGCTGCCAGCTGCCGCGCGCGTCCACCCGTTCGAACGCCATCACGTGGGTGAGATCGGGGTGACGGATCACGATCACCACGCCGGCCCGGAAGTAGACGCCTGGCATCGGGGTTCTCAGGACTTCGGGGGGAGGACCCGGATGCCGAGCTCGTCGAGCTGCTTACCCGCGACGGGAGTCGGCGCGTTCGTCATCGGGTCGGAGCCGGACTGCGTCTTCGGGAACGCGATCACTTCGCGGATGTTCTCCTCGCCGGCGAGGATCGCGACCAGGCGATCGATACCGAACGCGAAACCACCATGGGGAGGGGCGCCGTAGCGGAACGGGTTGAGGAAGAAGCCGAACTTCTTCTGCGCCTCCTCGTCGCTGATGCCGAGGATGCGAAAGACGCGGGCCTGGAGTTCGGGTTGGTGGATCCGGATCGAGCCCGAGCCGAGCTCCCAGCCGTTCAGCACCAGATCGTACGCCTGGCTGCGGACCTTCAGTGGGTCGGATTCCATCAGGTGCACGTCGTCGGGGTGCGGCTGCGTGAACGGGTGGTGGGCGGGCTTGGGGCGGCCGGACACCTCGTCGACGCCGACGAACAGCGGGAAGTCCACGATCCACAGGTACCGGTACGGACCTTCGTACACCGGCGGGCGGCCGAGGTCGTTGCGCAGCGAGCCGAGGACCTCACACGTCGTGCTCCACTGATCGGCGACGATGAGGATCAGATCGCCGGGCTTGGCCGCGAGGCGCTCAGCCAGTGCCGCCTGCTCGGTGGCGCTGAGGAACTTCGCGACCGGCGATTCGAAGGCGCCGTCGGCCGCCACCTTCAGCCACACAAGACCCTTGGCGCCGATCTTCTTCGCCTTGTCGGTCATCGCGTCCAGCTTGTTGCGGCCGTACTCCTCGGCCTTTCCCGCGGCGTTGATCCCCTTGATGGTGCCTGCGCCGGCGAACGCCTTGAACTCGGTGGCCGCGAACACCTCGGTCAGCTCGGTGAGCTCCATGGCGAAGCGCAGGTCGGGCTTGTCGACGCCGAAGCGGTTCATCGCCTCGTGCCACGTCATCTTGATGATCTCGCCGCCTGTGTCCTTGCCGGCGGCCTCGGCCGCGGCGAGCACGGCGGCGCCGATCGCGGTGTGGACGTCTTCCTGGGTGACGAAGCTCATCTCCGCGTCGAGCTGCATGAACTCGTACTGACGGTCCGCACGCAGGTCTTCGTCGCGTAGGCAGCGGGCGAGTTGGTAGTAGCGGTCGATACCGGCCACCATCAGCAGCTGCTTGAACAGCTGTGGGCTCTGCGGCAGCGCGTAGAACGAGCCGGGCTGCTGACGGCTGGGCACGATGAACTCGCGGGCACCCTCGGGCGTGCTGGGCACGAGCATCGGTGTCTCGACCTCGACGAAGCCCTGCGACTCCATCGAGGTTCGGATGGCGCTGTTCACCGCTGCGCGTAGGCGAAGGTTGCGTTGCATTCGCTCGCGACGGATGTCGAGGTAGCGGTACTGCAGGCGCGTGTTCTCGGCAACCTGATCGGCGCGTTCGGTGATCGGGAACGGCGGCGCCTCGGCGACGTTGAGCACTTCGACCGCGCAGTCCTGGAGCTCGATCCCGCCGGTGGCGAGCTTGGCGTTCAGGTTCTCGGCCGGGCGGGCAGCGACGGTGCCCGTGATGCGCACCACGTACTCGCCGCGCACGTCCACCGTGTTGTCGACCACCGCCTGGGTGACGCCGGTGTGGTCGCGCACGTCGATGAAGGCCAGCTTCTCGCCGTGCTCGCGGCGGGTGGCCACCCAGCCCGCGATCGTGACGGTCTGGCCGATGTGCTCGGTGCGCAACTCGCCGCACTGATGGGTACGCATGGACGTGGAGCTCATGGGTTGACTTTCGTGAGGTGGTCGAGGAGATCGGTTCGAGCGACGACGACCTGACCGGACGCGGTGTCGTCGCCGGCGGGTTCGGCGCGCAGCGGACGCACCACGACGGTGCCGCCTTCGAGCTCGTTGGTACCGACGATGACGGCGAACGCGGCACCGCTGCGGTCGGCGGCTTTCATCTGGCTCTTCATGCTGCGGTTCTCGTATGCGCGGTCGGCTCGAAGACCTGCCGCGCGGAGTTGGGCGGTGAGTCGCAGTGCCTCGCGCCCGCCCGTGGTATCCACCACGAACACGTCGACTTCGGTGGCGGGCGGCGCGAACGCACCTTCGTCGTCGCAGGCGAGCAGCGTGCGGTCGAGGCCCAGCGCGAAGCCGATCCCGGCGGTGGCCGGACCACCCAGCGACTCGACGAGACCGTCGTAGCGACCGCCGCCGCCGAGCGCGTTCTGCGCCGAGTCGAGCGTGCCGCCCTGGTACTCGAACGTGGTGTGCCGGTAGTAGTCGAGCCCGCGGACGAGCTTCGGTTCCAGCGTGAACGGGATGTCGAGCGCCGTAAGACCTTCCTGGACCGCGGCGAAGTGTTCGGCCGCGTCGGCGCTGTAGAAGTCAGCGATGCGTGGTGCGCCGGCGACGATCCCGGCGTCGGCACCCCGCTTGGAGTCCAGCACGCGGAGCGGGTTCTTGGCGAGGGTGACCTGGCTCTCGGCACTCAGGGCGCCGACGTTGGCCTCCAAGTACGTCCGGAGCGCATCGACGTATGACGCACGGTCGGCGGGCTCGCCGAGCGAGTTCAACAGCAGGTGCACCTGTTGCAGGCCGAGCGCCTTGTAGAACTCCCAACCGAGCGCGATCACCTCGACATCCAAGTTCGGGTCGTCCGCGCCGAGCACCTCGATGCCGACCTGGTCGAACTGCCGATACCGACCGCGCTGGGGCTTTTCGTAACGGAACATCGAGCCCGCGTACCAGACCTTCCACGGCACCATCGGTCGGTGCTGCACGAAGGCGCGGCACACCGATGCAGTGAGCTCGGGCCGGAGCGCGATGTGGCGACCGCCCTTGTCGACGAAGTCGTACATCTCCTTGGTGACGACATCGGTGGCGTCGCCGATTCGTTGGAAGACGCCGAGCTCCTCGAGCAGCGGTGAGAGCACCTGGCCGTAGCCCGCCGACTCGCAGACCCGGGCGAACACGTCCACGAACTGGCGCCAGCGCGCCGATTCGGGGGGAAGGATGTCGCGCATCCCGGGGCTGGTCTGGAACTCCGGCACGGTGGTCAAGGCTATCGGCCCCCGTCGACGCCACCGGGTGACCATTTCGACCCAGTTGCGTTCGCAACCGGGCCACGTACGTTTCGGGTTCCGAGACGAATCAGACCGTGAGGGCGATTTGCGACGAATCAGCCCCGGAAACCCGCCCGCCGACCGTCACGAACCCTTGCCGGGGACCAACCGGTACGCGTCGTAGACGCTGTCGATCTGCTTGATCATGCGCAGGACGGCATCGAGGTGCGATGGGTCGGCCAGCTCGAACTCGAACCGCATCTTGGCCACCCGGTCCGGCCCGGTGTGGGTGCTGCACGAGACGATGTTCACGTGCTGCTCGCTGAGCGAGTTCGCGACATCGCGCAGCAGCTTCGAACGGTCGAGCGCCACCACCTCGACGCCCGCTCGGAACAGCGCCTTGGACTGGTCGCCGTCCCACTCGACATCGATGAGCCGGGCCGCCTGCTCGCTCATCAGGCTCTCGGCGTTGGCGCAGTCGGCGCGATGCACCGACACACCGCGGCCGCGGGTGACGAAGCCGATGATCTCGTCGCCCGGCACCGGGGTGCAGCAGCGGCTGAGGCGGACGAGCACGTCGTCGAGCCCCTCCACGTGCACGCCGGCCGCATTGCGCGACCGCTGACCACCGGTGCGCGGCAGCGACGTGGCGGGCAGCTGCTCGTCGACGCTGTCGTGGTGCAGGTGTCGGGCCACCTTGCCGGCGATCGAACGAGCGTGCACGTGCCCTTCGCCGATCGCCGCCAGCAGCGAGTCCAGATCCGCGTACGACGCCGCTTCGATCTCGGCCTCGAGTGCTTCGCTCGCCCACATCCGCTGCACGGGCAGGCCTTCACGACGGAACTCCTTGGCGAGCTCCTCACGACCCGCTTCGATCATGTCGTCGCGGCGTTCGCGCGAGAACCACTGCTTGATCTTGTTGCGCGCTCGCGGCGACTCCACGAACTGCAGCCAGTCGCGCGTCGGCCCGGCGGACTCCACCTTGGAGGTGAAGATCTCGCAGGTGTCGCCGCTCTTCATCTTGTGGTGCAACGGCACCAGCCGACCGTTCACCTTGGCGCCGATGCAGGCGTGCCCCACCTCGGTGTGCACCGCGTAGGCGAAGTCCACCGTTGTGGAACCGACGGGAAGGGTGACGACCTTTCCCTTCGGGGTGAAGACGAACACCTCGTCCTGTTCCAGATCGGTCTTCAGGCTCTCCATGAAGGCCGCCGGGTCGCTGACCTCGGCCTGCCAGTCGATGATCCGGTTCAACCAGTCGATGTCGCTGCTGGCGCCGACACCGTCCTTGTACGCCCAGTGGGCGGCCACTCCCCACTCGGCGCGTTGGTGCATTTCGCGCGTGCGGATCTGCACCTCCACCACCTTGTTGCCCCGCCCGATGACGGTGGTGTGCAGGCTCTGGTAGAGGTTGAACTTCGGCATCGCGATGTAGTCCTTGAACCGTCCGACGACCGGCCGG
Source organism: Actinomycetota bacterium (assembly GCA_043759015.1). Lineage (GTDB taxonomy): Bacteria > Actinomycetota > Acidimicrobiia > Acidimicrobiales > Ilumatobacteraceae > UBA668. Next base: position 913 of record JAYVMH010000183.1, on the reverse strand, counting down.
TAGCGGCCGTGGATGCATCCCAACGCGGCATAGCAGTCCTTCACCGAATCGACGATCACGCGAATCGCGATGAGGTCGAAGATGTCGTCGAACTCGCGCCCCTTCTGGACCATCTTTTCGTAGATGCTCCACAGGTGCTTGCCGCGGCCGGTCACCTCGGCGGTGATGTTCAGCTCCTGCAGCCGGCTCTGCACCTCGGCGACCGACTTGGCGAGGTACACCTCGCGTTCGGGCGACCGCGAGGAGACGAGGTGGTCGAGCTCGGCATACCGCTTCGGGTACAGCGCGGCGAACGACAGGTCTTCGAGCTGCTGCCTCAGCTCCTGCATGCCGAGGCGGTGCGCCAAGGGTGCGTAGATCTCCAGGGTCTCGTGGGCGATCCGTTGCTGCTTCTCCGACGGCATCGCCGCGATCGTGCGCATGTTGTGCAGCCGGTCGGCGAGCTTGATGATGAGCACGCGCAGGTCCTTGGCCATCGCCACGAGCATCTTGCGCATCGTGGCGGCCTGCTGGGCCTCCTTGGAGTCGAACTGCAGGCGGTCGAGCTTGGTGACGCCGTCCACGATCTCGGCGATGTCGTCGCCGAAGGACCGCCGCACGTCGTCGACCGTCAGCTCGGAATCCTCCACGGCGTCGTGCAGGAGCGCGGCGGCGATGGCCACCTCGTCGAGCCCGAAGTCGGCCACGATCCGGGCGACGGCGAGCGGATGGTTGATGAACTTCTCGCCCGACTCGCGCCACTGCTGGGCGTGGGCCTCGTTGGCGACCTCGTAGGCGCGGGTGATCACCGCGGTGGGCGCTTTCGGGTGACGGGTGCGGAACGCCTGCACCACCGGGGCGAGGTCGACCACCGGCGGGGGCGCGGCCCGCCGCCAGGGAAGCACGCGGTCAACCGTGCCCACGGCCGCCTCCT
>JAYVMH010000182.1:0-3374 GCA_043759015.1 Actinomycetota bacterium | reverse complement strand
TCAGTGCGGGCGGAGGGACTCGAACCCTCACTCCTCTCGGAACGGGGACCTAAACCCCGCGCGTCTGCCGTTTCGCCACGCCCGCAACGGGTGGGAATGCAATGGCACGCTATCGAATCAGGTCGACGTGGATCCGGTGATCGGTGAAGGGCCTGGCGGTGGTCTTCATCTCGTCGTGGCGAATGGTGATGGAACGGTTGGGCATCCAGGTGCGCTCGGGGCTGATCCACTGGATCTCGCCGGAGTGCGTGAGCCGCAATTGACCGGTGACCACATCCTGCACGCGCAGGGTGATGCCCCGACTGTCGAAGGTCGCCCAGCTCACCGGGTCGTCGACCGTGATCGGCCAGATGCGCTCGGGCCAGCGGCCGGTGGTGAGGAAGTCCAACACCGAGCTCGCAACGTGGCGGCCGTCGAGGGCGCAGACGTCGGCGGTCTCGGCCGGATGGACCAGGTTGCCGATCGCGAAGACCCCCCTTCGTTCGGTGTGCAGTCCGGCATCGACGATCGGTGCCTTGGCGACCGGCAACATCGGCAGTCCCGCGCTTCTCGCCAGCTCGTGATCGGGGATCCAGTTGCCGGTGAACACGATGGTGTCGCATTCGATGCGGGTGCCGTCGGTGAGCACGACGGCCTCGACGCGCGACCGCCCGATGATCTCGGCGACGTCCACGCCGGTGCGCACAGGTACACGGCGGCGGCCCGCGGTCGAGAACGCGAGCAACTTGTAGCTCTGATGGCAGGCGACGGGCGTGACCATCGCCGCCACCTGGCACCCGGCATGGGCGAGCGTCAGCACGGCCGAGAAGCTGACGTGCTCCGCACCGACGACCACGGCGCGATTGCCGACGCGCTGGTGATGCAGGCTGACGAACTGCTGCAGCGAACCAGTGGTGTACACCCCCGCGGGTCGGTCGCCCGGCACGAGCCGGGCGGACCGCGGACGCTCGCGGACGCCCGTGGCGAGAACGATCGCGTCGGCGTGGACATCGTCGAGCGAGAACACCGTCGAGCCGGTGCGCAGCGACACGCCTTCGTGTGCCGCGGCCTTCACCAACCTCGCCGCGTACTTCGGACCGGTCATCATCCGCTTCATGTCGCGCATGCCGTAACCGAGGTGAGCGGTGTGACGCGGAATGCCGCCCGCGTGTTGTTCGCGCTCCATCACCGTCACCCGCTCGACACCGCGCTTGCGCAACTCGATCGCCGCCGACAGGCCAGCCGGCCCGCCCCCGACGATGATCACCTCCGGGTGGCTCATTCGACACCCATCCACGTCTGCATCGGCCGGCCGGAGCCGGCAGCGGCGAGTGCGCACACCTCGGCCGAGCAGTAGAAACCCTGGCATCGTCCGGCGAGCGCCCGCGTCCGGCGTCTGACGCCGTCGAGGTCGCGTGCGGGAACGGGTGCGGACACGGCGGCCGTGATCTCGTCCTTGGTGACCCGCTCGCAGTGACACACGATCTGACCGCCCAGTTGGTACGGGCGCGGGACTGCCTCGCCGAGCGAGGTGAGGCGAATCGTCCGCCACTCCGCCACGGGCGCGGCGGCCTCCAGGCCCGCCGTGGTGAGCAGCGTGACCGCCTCCTCGGCGAGCGCCATCGACGACGTCAGCCCGGTGGAGCGGATCCCGCCGAGGCACACGTAGCGGGCCGATGGGTGCGCGCTCAACTGGTAGTCGCTGTGTTCAGTGGCGGCGCGGAGCCCGGCGTAGACAGCGGTGACCTCTTCGTCGAGCAGGGCGGGCACGATGCGCCGCCCCTTCGCCAGCAGTGCGTCCAACCCTGTGCGTGTGGAGCCGGTTGCCGCCTTGTCGTCGATGTCGTCGGCCGTGGGCCCGAGCATCACGTTGCCGAACACCGTGGGCGCCACGAGCACGCCTTTGGTGTGCGACGTGGGTACCGGCAGCAGCGTCCGCTGCAACAGCGGGCGCGCCAGCTTGTCGAAGACGATGAGCTCACCGCGCCGCGGCCGAATGGTGAAACCGTCGAACCCCATCCGGCGGTGCAATTCATCGCCATGAAGTCCTGCTGCGTTGACCACGAACCGGGTGCGGATCATCCGGCCATCGTCGGCGGTGAGCAGCGTCGTGTCGTCGCCGATCTCCACCCCGGCAACGCGGAAGTCGGTGAGCAAGGTGCAACCGTTCGCGACGGCGTCGGTGGCGAAGGCGATTGGGGTGCTCCACGGGTCGATGATGTGCTCGTCGGGCACCAGCATCCCCCCGGTCACACCGGGGCCGACGTGCGGCTCGAGGTCGCGCACCGTGTCGCCGTCGACGACCTCGACGAGCGGATAGTCGTTGGCGGCCGCCTTCTCGGCGAGCGCGGGCAACGATGCGGCCTGTTCGTCGTCCCACGCCACGAGCAACGCGCCGGTGGTCTCGACGGAGATTCCCGCCGTCGGTGCGTACTCGCGCAGCAGTCGGTAACCCCGGGCCACCAGCCGCGACTCGACCGATCCGGGTGCGGCATCGAACCCGGTGTGCAGGATGGCCGTGTTGGCCTTGCTCGTGCCGGCGCCGACGTCGACCTTTGCCTCGAGCAACACCACCCGCCATCCGGCCCGGGTGAGCTCGCGTGCGGCGGCCGCTCCGACCACACCCGCCCCGACGACGCCGACGTCGAACGTGTCCATCACCGGTCCATCACTTGTCCATCGTGGCATCGGCGACGGCCTGCCACGCGGCAAGCCGGCCGGCGGCTTCGTCTGCACTGATGCTCGGCTCGACGACGGCGCTCGGCGACCACTGCGCCGCCGACGCGGGAAGCCCTGCTCCGATGCTGGCGAACGCGCCGACCCCGAGCGCGGTGGCGTGTGGCGAGGGATAGACCTCGACGGGGCATTGGAGCAGGTCGGCCTGCACCTGGACGAGCGTGTGACTGCGGGTCAGGCCACCGTCGACGCGCAGGCGGGTGAGTGGTGCGCCGAGATCGCGTCCCGCCGCCGCGGCGAGCAGCGCCACTTGCGCGGCGATGCCGTCGATCGCGGCGCGCACGAGGTGCGCTCGTTCGGTGCCGAGCGAGAGCCCGGTGAATGCGGCTTTCGCGTTCGGCTTCCAATACGGCGCGGCGAGCCCGGCAAGGGCGGGGACGAACGTCGCACCGGCGGAGTCGCGCACGCTGCCACCGAGGCGATCCAGGTCGGCAGGCTCACCCATGATGCCCATGTCGATCAGCCACGACACCGCCGCCCCGACGGTGTACACCTGACCGTCGAGGCACCAGGTGAGCGCGTCGCCGATCCGCCACGCGGGGCAACCGACGAGGCCGTTAGCGGATCGCGTCGGGGCCGCGCCCGTGCAGGCGAGCATGAACGCGCCCGTGCCGTAGGTGCACTTGGCCTCGCCGGCAGAGTGGCATGCCTCGGCGAAC
>JAYVMH010000181.1:0-7358 GCA_043759015.1 Actinomycetota bacterium | reverse complement strand
GGTGTAAGCGATCGGGAACATGCCTGCCTGCGTGACACCGTCGGGAATCCCGAGCAGGGACGCTGCTTCCTCGTCGCCGCCGTTCATCAGGTGGATCGTCGTCCACGCGGTGCCCAGGCCGCGCTCGCGGGCGGCGAGCATGAAGCTCCACACCGCGGGGAGCAGCGAGCCCCATGCCGATGCACCCGCGAACGCGGGCACGCGGTCGAGCTTGGCGCTGATGCAGGGAACCATGATCACCGGCACACGGTGGAAATTGGTCGTGAGGTGGTCGGCCGACGACAACACGCGGTCCTTCTGCTCGTAGCGGAGGTCGCCCTCCTGGTATGTGTTCGATGCACCGAGCCCGCGATACGTCTCGAAGTTGCGGGCGTAGATGTCGGCCAGCGCCTGCTTCTTCACCGGGTCGGTGACGAAGATCCAGTGCCAACCCTGGGAGTTGCTGCCGGTGGGCGCCTGCACCGCGAGCTCCATGCACTCCTCGATGACGCTGCGTTCCACCGGGCGATCGAGGTCGAGCCGCTTCCGGACGGCACGGGTGGTGGACAGCACTTCGTCGGCGGAGAGGTTCAAACGCATCGGGCGAGTTTGCCACGACGTGCGATGCTGGGCACCGTGGACGAGTTACCCGATTACCGCGTCGTCAACCTTGCGAACTGGAACAGTCGTGTTCCGCATCACGAGAATGGCTACGAACTGCACGAACACCGCGACGACCCGCAGCACCTGTCGCGGGTGGTCGAGTTCGACCGACCCCGTCTCGGCGACATCTCCGGTCTGCGCGGTGTTCATCTCCAGTGTCACATCGGCACCGACACGTTGTCGCTCGCTCGCCTCGGGGCACGGATGTCGGGTCTCGACTTCTCTGCGCCGGCGCTGGACGTCGCGCGGCGTCTGGCCTCCGATTGCGACGCCGTGATCGACTACGTCGTCAGCGACGTGTACGACGCCGTCGGTGCGTTGGGTGCGGGGCAGTTCGACTTCGTCTACACCGGGATCGGCGCGCTGTGCTGGATCCCCGACGTCGCCCGATGGGCGGGCGTCGTGTCGGCGCTGCTGAAGCCGGGTGGCTTCCTGTTCATCCGCGAGGGGCACCCGATGCTGTGGACCCTGGCGGATCCACGCGAGGACGGCCTGGTGGTGGTCTCCTACCCCTACTTCGAGACGCCCGGCACGGTGTTCGTGGAGACGAAGACCTACGTGGAGCACGAAGGCGAGCTGGAATCGCCGACGACGGTCGCCTTCAACCATTCGCTGTCGGAGATCTTCAACGGCTTGTGGAAGGCGGGGCTGACCGTCACGATGTTCGACGAGCACACGTCCGTTCCGTGGAACCCGCTCGGCGATGCGATGGAGACGGTGCAACCCGCGGAATGGCAGTTGCGCGACCATCCCGAGAACCTCGCCGCGAGCTACACGCTGCGTGCGGTGAAGCAGTGACCTGACAGACTTCCGGCCATGTCAGAGGACCGTGTCACCATCACCATCGCCGAGGGCATCGCCGACGTTCGAATGACTCGGGCGGACAAGCGCAACGCCCTCGACGACCCGATGTTCGTGGCGCTCGCAGAAGCCGGTGAGCGCCTGAAGATCGAGCCCGACGTTCGGGTGGTCGTGCTGAGCGGCGAAGGTTCGTCGTTCTGTGCCGGTCTCGACTTCGGTTCGATGTCAGCGCTCGCCGGAGGCGGCGAACGCCAGGAGGGCAATCCTGGCGAGATGAAGGAGGGCCGCATCACCCACCTCGGCCAGCAGGTGTCGTGGGTGTGGCAGGAGGTGCCGGTTCCGGTGATCGCCGCCGTGCACGGTCATGCGCTGGGCGGCGGCATCCAGATCGCGCTCGGGGCCGACATTCGCATCGTGCACCCCGACACCCAGCTGAGCGTCCGAGAGGTGCACTGGGGCCTGGTGCCGGACATGACAGGAACGTTCATGCTCGCCCAGCTGGTTGGCGCCGACGTGGCGAAGGAACTGGTGTTCACCGCCCGGGTGTTCTCCGGCCGCGAGGCCAAGGAGCTCGGCCTCGCAACGCGGCTCAGTGAGCAGCCCTACGACGATGCGATGGCGATGGCCCGCGAGATCGCCGGCCGCAGCCCCGATGCCGTGCGCGCCGCCAAGGCGTTGATCAACGGATTGGTGAACAACGGCGCCGCGGCGCAGTTCGCGGCGGAGCGAACGGGAATCGGTTCGCTCCTCGGACGCCCGAACCAGGTGGAAGCCGTGATGTCGAACTTCGAGAAGCGTCCTGCCAACTTCACCAACCCGAACTGAGGCCGCGATGCCCGACGTCGTCGATCCCGACAAGCTCAAGCTGTACTCGTTCCAGCTGTTCACCAAGCTCGACGGTGCCGTCACCGCCGGGATGATCCACCTCGGCGACCAGCTCGGTCTGTACCGGGCGATGCGCGACGCGGGTCGCCCGCTGTCCACCGCCGAGCTCGCCGACGCCACGGGCACGATCGAACGCTGGGTGCGCGAGTGGGCGTTCAACCAGGCCGCGGCGAAGATGATCGACGCCAACCCCGACGGCACGTTCTCGCTGTCACCCGAAGCGTCGGTCGTGCTCGCCGACAGCGACCACCCCGCGTTCGGCATGGGCATGTTCCATCGGCTGCCGCAGACGATGCGCGCACTCGAGCACGTCCGAGAGAGCTTCCGCACCGGCGTCGGGCACGACTACGACAGTCACGGCCCGGAGGGTGCGGTGGGCATCGAGCGGAGCTTCGAACCGTGGAACACCGCGTTCCTGGTCCCCGTGGTCCTGCCGGCGCTGGATGGCGTCGTCGACAAGCTGATCGCGGGCGCGGCGGTGGCCGATGTGGGGTGTGGTGCCGGCGGCGCGCTGCTGCTGATGGCCACGACCTACCCGAAGAGCACGTTCACGGGCTTCGACATCAGCCAGTACGCGCTCGCCCGGGCCCGCACGAAGCTCGACGAGGCGGGTCTGCACAACGTGGCGTTCCACGATCCCCGCAACACGGGTATGCCCGAGGACAGCTCGCTCGATCTCGTGTGCACGTTCGATTGCATCCACGACATGGCCCATCCCGACGAGGTCATCCGTGCGATTCGCGCATCGCTCAAGCCCGACGGCACGTGGCTGCTCGTGGACATCAAGGCCCTCGACACGTACGAGGAGAACGTCCGCAAGAACCCGATGGCGTCGCTGATGTACGGCATCAGCGTGTTGTCGTGCATGTCCTCCGCGCTCAGCGAGCCCGGTGGGCTGGGCCTCGGAACGCTCGGGCTGCCGGAGAGCCGAGCGCGGTCGATGGCCGAGAGCGTCGGCTTCACGCGCTTTCGGCGCATGGCTGTGGACCACAGCGTCAATGCGTTCTACGAGATCCGCCCCTGAGGCGAGGCAGGGCCTACTTCGCCTGGTCGATGGTCTCGAGCGCCCGCTCGCTGAACAACCACGTGCCCTGCAGGCGGACGTATCGGTCGTGGTAAACGCCGAGCATCGAGCCGGCGCCGCCCTTGGCGAGCTTGAACTGCTCGGAGACCGTCACCCGGCCCGACGCGGTACCCGTGGCCTCGTCGACCTCGAACACGGCGTTGGGTGCGCTGTGGACCACCCAGGCGAAGGCCTTCATCGCCTTGTCGAACGCCGTGCCGATCGCGTCGCGGCCGTTGACCGGCTTGTCGATCGTCCACACCGAGTCGTGTGCCCACAGCGACGTGTACGTGGCCGTGTCCTTGCGGATGACGGCATCGCAGTAGCGGGCGATCAGCTGGCGAAGGGCGATGTCGGTTGCCGGCGCGGCGACAGCCTTCTCGACCCTCGGTGACGCCGATTCGCGGAGTGAATCGGGCTCCAGCCCGACCTCCCACGCGGCAATCGTGCGAACGTGCTCGAGGAGGTGCTCGCGGGTCATCATCCCGTTGTGCGCGGCGAACTGCACTGCCAGCCCATCGATGAGCGCGGTGATCCGCATCGCAGCAGCCGCCGGATCGGCGCACACGAACTCGGCGCGGTCGACACCTTTGCGGATGACGCGCTCGAGCAGCTCGGCGGACTGTTCGTCAAGCTCCTGGCTGATCTTGCGCATCATCGGGTTGCGCAGCGCCTCGCCCCACCCGTCGATCCATAGCATCCACTCCATGTCGTCGCTGCCCTCGGGCACGTAGTTGCTCACCGCCCGGTCGAGCTGGGCGACCGACGTGGGCGCGTCCTCGACCTCGGCCATCATCTCGGCGAGGTCCTTTCGCGCGTAATGAGCGAACGCTTCGGCGAGCAGCTGCTCCTTGGAGTCGAAGTGGTAGTGGATGAGGCTGCTCGACACGCCGAGGCGCTTCGCCACGTCGGCGATGCGGGTAGCCGCGAAACCGCGTTCGATGACGACCTCGCAGGTGACCTCGAGGATCTCCGCACGGCGTTCTTCGACTGTGGGCTTCTTCACCGTTGCGCACGATACCTGCTGCCACGCCCATGAGCAGGGCATCCCGAGGCGCCACGACTTGAGGGGGACGACTCGGTGGACGCTGCCCGTCTCGGGCCGAGTGATCGGACTCCACTAGCGTTCGGGCACTCGCACCTTGGAGGAACGATGGATCTGAACGACATCAAGCAGAAGGGCACTGCCCTCGGTCCCTGGGCGCATATGGCGACAGTGCGGCCCGACGGGCGGCCGGACGTGACACCCGTGCACCCGTGCTGGGAGGGCGACACGCTGTGGATCATGGCCGGCACGAGGTCCGTGAAGGCACGCAACATCGGTACCAACGCCGAGGTGGCGCTGCACTGGCAGGTGACCGCGGTTGGCGATGGGCTGGAGTTGTGGGGGACCGCGGTGCTGCACTCCGACCTCGACGCCAAGCGGCGCCTGTGGAACGGCGTGTTCGACTACGACCTGAACCTGTTCTCGTCAGGGGGACCCGACGGGTCGCCCGACGTGGGCTTCATCGCGATCACGCCGACACGCGCGCTGTGGCTCGGCGCCTACGGCATGAGTGGCACGGAGCGTTGGTCGGCGTGACCCGCCTCACCGCCCTGTCGCGATCGGTGGGCGGCGCACGTGTGCTCGTCACCGGCGCCGCGTCGGGGATGGGGCGGGCGACGGCCTTCCTCTTCGCGGACGAGGGTGCTCGGGTTGCGGTGGTGGACCTGAACGCCGAGCGCATGGTGGCGGTGGTGGACGAGATCCGCGCCGCTCACGGCGCCGACAGCGCCCACGGCTTCACTGCGGATGTCGGTGATCACGCCGCACTGAAACGACTTGTCGGCGACGTCGCGGCCGCACTCGGCGGCATCGACATCCTGGTCAACAACGCAGGTCTGTCGGTGATCAACTCCGCGTTCCAGGAGGAGGACTCGTACGAGGCGAACTGGGCGCGCACGCTCGATGTGAACCTCACGGCCCACTCGCGGTTGATCCGCCTCTGCCTGCCCTATCTGGGCGACGCTCCGAACGGAGGTCGGGTGGTGAACATCGCGAGCACCGAGTCCATCGTCACCACCGCAGGTCTTGCCGCCTATGCTGCGTCGAAGGCGGGTGTCGTGGGTCTCACCAAGAGCTTCGCAGTGGAGCTCGGTCGGCACGGCATCACCGTCAACTGCATCTGCCCCGGCCCGATCAACACGGGCATGACGCAAGGGATCCCCGACGAGTCGAAGGCGACCTACGCCAAACGACGAGTCCCGCTCCGCCGCTACGGCGACCCCGAAGAAGTTGCCCACATGACGCTCAACCTGTGCCTCCCGTCGGCGAGCTTCGTCAATGGCGCCAGCATCCCCGTCGACGGCGGCATGACCATCCGCCACACCTGAGCCCCTGTTCTCCAATTTCGGCTTGTGTCACCTCTTCTTCTGAAGAGTCTCAAAGCAAGACGTGACCGAAGCGGGTGCGGCGTCGTTGCCAGACGAGCGCGATCAGCATGGCGGTGACGGCCAGGGCCGACAAGATGAGGCCGAGGGTGAGGCCGGGGGGGAAGAACGCCAAGTCCACCGTGTGGTGACCGGCGGGAACGGTGATGCCCAGGACGACGCCGTCCGCCCTGGTGACCGGCGCGGCCTTCCCGTCCACGGTCGCGGACCACCCGTCGAGCCACGCGTACGAAAGCACCAGCACCGCAGGGTGCGTCGCGTCGATCGTGTAACGGCCGACACCCGCAGAGCTCATCGAGCCGGAGACCGTGCCCGCAGCATCGGGGGAGTGGCGATCCACGAACAGCTGACGGGCGCCCCCGACGCGCCCGTTCTCGACGTACACGGTCGTGGTCAGGTCGGTCGCCGGTGACCGAAGGATCCCGTCGATCGACCCGAAGTCGGTGAACCGGACGTTGCCGACCAGATAGGCGTCGGCCACACGTGGCGTTCTCGTCCATCGTTCGTACTGCGTGCCGACGACAGCCCCCACGACAGCCCCCACGACAGCCCCCACGACAGGACCCGCGACAGCTCCCACGACAGGACCATCGTCGTGCCAGGCGGGATCCGTCGGGATGATCGCCCGGTCCGCCACCAGCGTGGTCACCCGCAGCACGTCGGAGAGCCAACCGGGCGCGTAGAACACGTCGTTACCCAACCTGCCTGCGCTGACGAGGCCGGTGAGCTTGGCGAAGTCCGCCTGCACCAACGGGTCGTAGCCGTTGATGCCCTGCATGTCCTTGACGACGGAGATGTTGCGGAAGTCGAGCGTGCCCGTCACCCATCGATCCGTCCCTCCGGGTGCATCCGCCGGCCAGCCGAACACCGGCGGGCCGCTGCCGTAGAACGCGTCGAGCGAGGGCGCGGGGGCGCCTTCGGCCCGCCACGGCGAGGACAACGCGAACGTGCCGAGGTCGACGGCGCACACGAGCAGCAGCGCGGCGAGACCCCACGTCGGTCGCCACGAGATCATCGCGATCGCGCCGAACGCGCCGTACATGAACAGCACGGGGATCACCACCGCGGTGAAGCCGGCGCCGCCCGTGGGGAGCTGACCGTTGAACGTCGTGACCACCGGCACGAGCAGGATCAGCGCTGCCGCGACCGAGGCGCCGATCGCGAGGCGATCGAGCGGGACCTCTCGTGCCGACAGTAGCTCGCGCACGCCGAGACCGGCGAGGCTCGCCACTGCCAGGTTGGCGAGCAGCAGGTACCGCGCCCATGCCCGGAAGTCCTTGGCGAACGGCACCACGTGATAGACGATCGTGCCCATGATCGTGTGGCCCGCCAGCGCGGTCAGCACCGCGAACGCGATGATCACGAGCAGACCGACGACGCGCCGCTCGCGGATGCGGCGAACCACGCCGAAGACCGCGACGAACGCGACCGAGATGCCGAGGTAGTTGGCGAGCTCGTGGTAGTTCTTGCCGCCCTTCCACGGCGCCGACATCCCCGGTACGCCCGCGCCGCCGCCCATGACGTGGGGCACCAGCAA
>JAYVMH010000180.1:0-7369 GCA_043759015.1 Actinomycetota bacterium | reverse complement strand
CGTAGCGAACCGCGGCGCGATCGACGAACGTCGTGCGGGCGGGCGACGGCCCGGGTGCGTACGACGGGTAACCGAGGTCGCGCGAATCCACGATCCGTTGCAGCGCATCGACCACCACCGGCGGCGCTGGGAAGTCCATGTCGGCCACCCACGCGGCGAGCAGGCCGGGCGACTTGTGCCACTTGCCGCCGGGCTTACCGCGGAGCCACTCGATTCTCACCAAATCGAAACCGAACGGGTCCATGGCCCGCGACCGTAGCCCCATAGGCTCGCGGCATGACGCTCGACGAGCAGGTGATGGCCGACCACGAAGTGGAAGGAAATGCTCGCATCACCGGCTTGGTCGGAGCGATCCTGCTGATCGTGCTCGCGATCGAGGGCTACACACTGCTCGATGTGCGCGGCATGTTCACGCTGCACGTGTTCATCGGGCTGTTCGTCATTCCAATGATCTTTGTGAAGATCGGTACGACCGCGTTCCGGTTCTTCCGCTACTACCGCGGCACCGAGGCCTACCGTCGCAAGGGACCGCCACACCCGATCCTGCGCATCGGCGCACCGGTCGTGGTGGTCTCGACGGTGGGCATGCTCGTCGCCGGCGTGATCACGCTCGCCGTCGGCCCGCGCCATCGCGAGCCCTGGCTGACGATCCACCAGGGCTTCTTCGCCGTATGGGTCGTCGTCACGACGGTGCACGTGCTCGGCCACGCGTTGGAGACGTGGCGGCTCTCGCGCGACGACCTGGTCGACAAGCCACCGGTGCCGCGCCGCGGCGCTCGCTTCGGGGTCATCCTTGCCTCGCTCGTCGTCGGGCTGGTGGTGGGAATCCTGTCGCTGAAGTGGACGGGCGCCTGGCGCAACTTCGACCGCATCGACGACTGAGCCCATCGACGACTGAGCCCTTCGACGACTGAGCCCTCTACGCCGTCGCCCACTCGTGGATGCGCCGGATGCCTTCCTCCATGGAGGCGTCGGCCATCGCGAAGCTGAATCGCGCGTAGCCAGGTGTGCCGAACGCTTCGCCGGGCACGAACGCCACCTTCGCCTCGCCGAGTATCGCGTCGGCGAGCTCGAGGGTGGATCGGCTGACGGTGGCGTTGGGGCCGAGCGGGCGGCCGAGCAGACCTTTCACGTTCGGGTAGCAGTAGAACGCACCCTGAGGCCGGATGGCGGTGACGCCCGGGATGTCGTTCAGCATTCGGTGCATGACGTCGGCGCGGCGGGCGAACGCCTCGCGCATCATCGCCACGGCCGAGAGGTCGCCACTGACGGCTTCGAGCGCCGCCACCTGCGCGACGTTCGACACGTTCGAGGTGCTGTGCGATTGGAAGTTGATCGCGGCCTTCATCACGTCGCTCGGCCCGATCATCCAGCCGACGCGCCACCCGGTCATTGCGTAGGTCTTCGCGACGCCGTTGACGATGACGCATTGGTCGGCGAGCTCGGGGACGACCGTGGGCATGCTGACGAATCGGTGGTCGCCGTACACGAGGTGCTCGTAGATCTCGTCGGTGAGCACCCACACTCCCTTGTCCACCGCCCAGCGGCCGATCGCTTCCACTTCCTCCGGCGAGTAGATGGCGCCGCTCGGGTTGTCGGGGCTGACGAACAGCAACACCTTCGTTCGCGGCGTGCGCGCGGCCTCGAGCTGCTCGACGGTGACCTTGAAGCCGCTGGTCTCGTCGGTCTGGACCACGATCGGTACTCCGCCGGCCAGGGTGATGGCCTCCGGATACGTGGTCCAGTACGGGGCCGGGCAGATGACCTCGTCGCCCGGGTCGCACAACGCGGCGAACGCGACGAACACGGCGTGCTTGCCGCCGTTGGTGACCAGCACCTGGCTCGCCTGGCAGCTGAACCCGCTGTCGCGCAGCGTCTTGGCTGCGATCGCCTCGCGCAACGCCGGGAGGCCGGCGGCCGGCGTGTACTTGTGCATCTTCGGGTCGCGGCACGCGCGCTCGGCCGCGGCGACGATGTTCTCCGGAGTCGGGAAGTCGGGCTCGCCCGCGCCGAAACCGATCACGTTCTCGCCCTTGGCTTGCAGTGCCTTGGCCTTGGCGTCGACGGCAAGGGTGGCGGATTCGGCAATGGCAGCGAGGCGGGCGGAGGTGCGTTTCATCGGCTCGAACTCTACCGGTGACCCCTTCGACGGCCGGGCGGAATTGGCATTCCGTACATCGCGTTGGATGGAGCAGGCGGTCGCGGTGCGAGACTGGTCGGGTGACCGAACCTTCCGTCGACCCCGTTGGTATCACGATCCCTCACGACATGCTCCCCATCGACGGTCGATTCGGTTGCGGGCCCTCCAAGATCCGGCCGCACCAGGTGCTCGAGCTGGCCAAGGCGAATGCGCAACTGCTCGGGAGCTCGCACCGCCAGCCGCCGGTGAAGCACCTCGTCGGGTCGGTCCGCCAGGGTTTGAAGGACCTGTTCGGCTTGCCGAAGGGATGGGAGATCCTGCTCGGCAACGGCGGCTCGACCATGTTCTGGGATGTCGCGACGTTCGGGCTGATCCGCGATCGCAGCGAGCACTACGTGTTCGGTGAGTTCTCCTCCAAGTTCGCCGAAGCGGCAATGGCCGCGCCCCACATCGGCGAACCCGTGATCGTCAAGAGCGACCCCGGCACCCATCCCACGATCCGGTCGTCCGACGACGGTGTGGATGTGGTGGCGCTCACCCACAACGAGACGTCCACCGGCGTGATGATGCACCTTCGCCGTCCGGAGAGCGACGCACTCGTTGTCGTCGACGCGACGTCAGGCGCCGGCGGGCTGCCGTGGGTGCCCGATGAGGTCGACGTGTACTACTTCGCCCCTCAGAAGTGCTTCGCCAGCGACGGTGGCCTGTGGCTGGCGGCGTGTTCTCCGGCCGCGCTCGAGCGCATCCGGGAGATCGGGCACAGCGATCGCTGGCGCCCCGCATCGCTCGACCTGTTGATCGCATTGGACAACTCGGTCGCCAACCAGACCTACAACACCCCCGCGCTCGCCACGCTGGTGCTGCTCGACGACCAGATCCGTTGGATGTCGGACAAGGGCGGACTCGACTGGTGCGTGGACCGCTGCCGGAGCAGTGCACAGCACCTGTACTCGTGGGCGGAGAGCAGCTCGTACGCCACACCGTTCGTTGCCGACCCGATGCAGCGGTCGAGCGTGGTGGGCACGATCGATCTCGACGGCGTCGATGCCCAGCACGTGAACGCCGCACTGCGCGCCAACGGCATCGTCGACACCGACAGCTATCGCAAGCTCGGACGCAACCAGCTGCGGATCGGTATGTTCCCTGCCGTGGAGCCCGACGACGTCCTCCGACTGACGAAGTGCATCGACCACGTGGTGGAGGCGCTTGCATGACGGTGCTCACCACGGCGTTCGAGTCGCTCGCCCCGCTGAACCGGCCCATCATGGTGCTGGCGCTTCGCGGTCTGTTCGACATCGCCGAGGTGGCAACGGACGCGGTGGACACGCTCGCCGACGGTCGCGTCGCGCCGGTGGCGGCATCGATCGATCCCGATCCGTTCTACGACTTCACGCAGGAACGACCCCAAGTGGTGATGGATCACGCCGAGATGCGTCAGGTCGAGTGGCCGGAGAACGAGTTCCGCATCGCCCGCTTCCCCGGCATGGCACACGATCTGGTGCTGCTGTCGGGGGTCGAGCCGCACTTGCGCTACGCCACCTTCGCGGACGCCATCATCGAGGTCGCCCGGGCGCTCGACTGCGAGGTCGTGGTCACCCTCGGCGCGGCGCCGGAGGCAGTGCCCCACTCGCGGCCCGCTGTCGTGGTGGGCAGCAGCACCAGCGAACGCCTCGCCAGCGCGCTTGGCCTCTCCCGACCTCAGTACCAGGGGGTCACCGGCCTCGTCGGGGTCCTGCAGCAGCGCCTCGACACGGCCGGCATCCCTGCGGTGTCGTTGCGGGTCGGCGTCCCGCACTACCTCGGCAACGCGAAGCATCCACAGGCCTCGGCTGCGCTGCTGCTGCATCTCGAGCACGTGCTCGGCGTGCCCACCGGCCACACCGATCTCTCCGAGGAAGCAATGCGGTGGCGCACGCTGCACGACGAAGCCGTTGCCGAGGATCACCACGCGGCCGCGTACGTCTCGATGCTGGAGAACGAGTACGACCGCCGCGTCGAAGCGGCGTTGCCCACCGGCGATGCACTGGCAGCGGAGTTCGAGAAGTTCCTGCGCGAGCATCGCGACGACTCCGAGTAGGGCTCCTCAGCCTCCGGATGCCGCTGCGGCCGCGTCCAGCTGCGCCTGGGTGACACCGCATCGCTCGGCGGCCGTGTCCAGCAGCGCGTTCACCGCTGCCGGCCGGGGCACGGTGGCGATGCCCATCGCGAACAGCGTCGCCTCGGGCGTGGTGGCGATGAGATCGTCGGCCGCACAGCGAGCGACGCCCGCGGCAACGCCGGCCTTGGTCAGCCCGTCGTAGAACGTGCCGCCGACCAAGCCGCTGGGGCGTTCCGCGGGGCCGGGCGGCAGCGTCGAATCAGGCGCCAGCGAGGTGGTGGGTGGGGTCGTGGTCGACGGCGGAATGGTCGCCGGTGCCTCTGCGTTGCTCGTCATCCTCGGGGTCGAGGCGGCCGCTTCGGTGGTGCGGGTCGTCCTCACGATGAGAAAGAGCCCGCCGAATGCCAGCACGACCCCGGCGACGGCGACCACGGCCAACGACGATCGCGACCGGCTGAGCCGCGCCCGCCGACCGACAGCAAGCAGGTTCATGTGATCGGCCTGCTTCAGCAGCGGCGGCACCACGACCAGCGCCGCCAGCAGTGCGACAGCGATGTTGATCGTGACGACCATCCCGAAATCGGCGAGCAGCGGGAGGGAACTGAACATCAGCACCGCGAAGCCGCCGAGCGTGGTCAGCGCCGAGGTGAAGAACGCCCGGCCGGTGCGCTCCGCGGCCACACGGGTGCCGGCCTCGGGGTCGAACCCGCGGCCGCGTTCTTCCGCATAGCGATCGACGAGCAGCACCGCGAACTCCGCGCACGTGGCCACCACGAGCGGACCACCCACCGTGGTGAGCGGGCTGAGCGTGATGTTCAACAGCCGCACGAGCACCGCCGACATGCCGACCGCGAGCAGTACGGGGATCATCGTCAGCAGCCCACGGGCGAGGTCGCGGTGGCGAAGGATCACGAACGCCCCGACGAGCAGCAAGGCGACGATCGTGAGCTCCGCGCGGTTGGCGGTGATGTTCTCCAACAGACCGACGCCCACCACAGCGAGGCCCCCGGCGGTTGCCGTCGCGCCGTGCGGTAGCAGCGCCCGCTGCCCCGGGTCGGCAACCGCGTCCTGCACCTTGCGCAGCACGACCGATCGCTCCGCCAGCGACGACGGACCGACCTGGAACAGCACCTGGGAGACGTTGCCATGGTCAGCGACGAGCAGCGGGCGCAGCGACTCGGGCGCGACGTTGTACGCCTCGAGCATGTCGAGCCCGGTCGGAGGCAGTTCGGTCGCGCCGGGCACCTCGATCAGCCAGCCGACCGTCGTGGCCAGGCTCGACGCCTGGGCGAGCTCCTTGTTCGCGGCCAGTTGGCTGCTCACCAGGTCCATCTGGAACGCGCCCATCTGGTCGGTGAACACGCCATTGGACGGCACCGCGCCGTCGGACTGCACGAAGATGCCCAACGTGGAGGCGAAGCCCGTTTCGCGTTCGAGCACTCGCGCGTTCTTGATCGCGACGCTGCTCTGATTGGCCCAGTTGATCGGGTCGCTCTCGATGTGCGAGCCGCCCTCCAGCGCGAGGCCGAGCACGGGGATGCCGACCGCGATCACCACCAGCGGAAGCACCGCGCGCCGCGGCAGGCTGCCCAGCCGGCGCACCGTCGCCTCCACCCAGTTCGCCTTCGGCGGCTCCGGCGTCGGCGACTTGCGTTCCCTCGCGCCGATGACGGCCAACGGCACCACCACACCGGCGATGAGGAGTGCCACGATGCCGAGCGAAAGGAGCACGCCGAAGTCCTGCACCATCGGCACCTTCGAGATCTTCACCGTCATGAACGCAATGACGGCGGCGATGGTCGCAGTCACGAGCGGCGGTCCCATCGAGACGAGCGTCTGGCCGAACGGGTCGGCGACGCGCTCGATGCCGCGCTCCTCCTCGATCCGGTTCTGGATCTGGATCGCGAACTCGATGCCGAGGCCGATCAGGATCGGCAGCCCGGCGATCGTGACGAGCGACAGCTTGGTCCCCGTGAAGCCGAACGCACCGAAGCCCCACGCGACGCCCACGACCATCCCGACGAGTGGCAGGAGCCGCCAGCGGACCCCGAACGCGACGACGAGGATCACCATCATCACCAGCACCGCGATCCCGCCGAGCGCCAACATGCCGCCCTGGAGGTAGTTGTTGATGTCGGTGAGGAACGTCGGCGTGCCAGTGACGGTCGCGGCGGCGTTGTCGAACGAACGACTCCCGACCGCGGTCTTCACCGCGTCGGAGCCCTTTGCCAGTTCGTCGAGCGGCGCGTTGCCGACGAGGACGGCAGCGAACACAGCGTGGCGGGGGTCCGGGATGAACGCGCGCAGCGGCTTGCGCACCACGAGTTGGCCGTCGGCCGGCGACGTGACCTTGTTGCCGGTCGCCTTGAAGCCGGTGTTGTCGAAGAGGAGGAACTTCACCCACTCAGGGTTGGAGAGTGCCTGCTTGCCGGCCGCGCCGAGACGGAGCGACGTGATCGCGGTGTCCGCGGTTCGCCGTGCCTTTCCATCCGCGCTCGGATCGCGCTCGATGGAGCGGCTGAGGATCTCGCTGGCAGTGCCCTTGGTGATCAGATCGCTCGACCACTGCAGGAGCGCGACGGGCGACACCACCGAGACGATGGCTTGGTTCTTCATCAGCTCGGCCTGCATCTCGTCGAGCTGCTGCATGTTGCCGGCCGTGAACAGGTCGACCACTGTCTTGCCGGTGGGCACGGTGAACAGCACCACCATGTTCTCGCCGCCGAACAGCGACTGATAGGCGCGGTTGTCCTTCGCCACCTGCGACGAGGAATCGATGTAGCTGTCCTGACCGGTCGCGAAGTCGAGCCGTCGCAGCCCGACCGCGAACATGCCGGTGATCGCGAGCAATGCCACGGCGGTGATCACGGTTCGGCGACTGAGCCAGGTGCCGAGAGAACGCCACCAAGAACGCATGCCTCGAATCTACGAGAGCCTCGGGGTGCAGCGTCAGGGCCGTTCGACCATCAGCGCGCCGAGGTGAAGCCGTCGACCCCCAGTCGTCTGCCGATCTCGCCTCGCTGCTCTGCCGTGGCCGGCGAGTGGCGAGCGCCGGTGCCATCGGCCACGCGGGTCATCATCTCGAAGTTGGCGGCGACCGCCGCGGCGTCGATCATGAACGCGTCGCCGGC
>JAYVMH010000179.1:0-7375 GCA_043759015.1 Actinomycetota bacterium | reverse complement strand
GTTGGGTCGAGACAGCGGCGGATCACCTCGGCGAGGTCGCTGCCGGGTGGGTTCCGTTCGAGGCCCCGTTCGCGATGAGCCGGCGCCTCATGCCCGATGATCTCGCCCGTCAGGTCGACGTGCTGCACACCATGGTCGTCGCTTGGCGCGACGCGTGGCGGCTGCTGCGCGGCGTGCACCCGGTGGCCACCTCGCTCGACGTCGCCATCGAACGGCCGATCGACAACTCCCCGGACGCACGAGACGAGGCGCGACGCCGCGACCATCTGCGTTGGGGGCTGTGGCTGCGCGGGTTCCACGACGGAATGGTCCGGGTGCCCGGCCGCGCCGACCGCGAGCTGGCCGACTTCGCCGGGTCGCTCGACGTGCTCGGGCTCGCCCTGCGCAAGGACCTCGAGACCTGCATTATCCGCACCGCGGACCACGGGCTCGACATCCCGATCAGCATCACGTTCCGACCGACGGGCGACACCGACGGCGACCGCGCGCTCGACATCCGCGCCATGTGGCGGGTGATCGGCGAGCTCTCCGCCGATCTTCCACTCCACTCCGTCACGATCACGCCGTTCGCCGATCTGCCAGGTGCACCGGGCGTGGTGACGGCCGATCGGGAGCTGAAGGACAGCGGCGACGCGTTCGTATCGCCCGACTGACGAGGCGAGGGGTTCAGCCCCGCCCGCGGTACGTGGCGGCGGAGGAGCCGCTCGCGCCGTCCTTGTTGAGCCGCTTCGACAGATGCAACCCCTCCAGGACGAACTCGATCGCGGCGGCTGCGGCCGCCGGCGACTCGTCGCCACCGGTGAGGCTCCGCACGGACACGCGCAGCGCCGGCACATCGTCCAGTAGCTGCGCGAGCGTCGCCGACGGGATGTCGTCGCCCGTGTGCGCGACCGTCCCGGCCTCGAACGCCGCCACCACATCGCGCACCTGATCGGGCGTCACCAGCTCCTTGAACACCGTGAGCACCGCGTGCTTCACGAGGTTCTCGAGGATCGCACCCTCACGACCCTCTTCGAGCGCCTCGATCTCGACCTTTCCACTCGTGCTCGCCGCCAGCGACGACAGGTCGCTCACTCGCGGCACCACGCTGCGCTCGCCGGCGCGCAGGCCGCGGCGCAAAGCGTTCGCACCGAGCACCTCGAGGTTGCTGACCGACAGGCGGACGCTCACGCCGCTGCGCTGGTTCACCTGGTTGCTCGCCCGGGCCAACTGGCTGAACGTGGCGACGACGTGCTCCATGTAGGCCGGCATGGTGACGGTGACATCACCCACCGAAGGCGGACGGGCCTCCTGGCGCATGATGGCCATCTCGGTCTCGGCGTCGAGCGGGTAGTGCGTTCGGATCTGGCTGCCGAATCGGTCCTTCAGCGGGGTGATGATCCGGCCCCGGTTCGTGTAGTCCTCCGGGTTTGCCGATGCCACGAGCAGCACGTCGAGCGGCAGGCGGATCTTGTAGCCACGGATCTGGACGTCGCGCTCCTCCAGGACGTTGAGGAGGCCGACCTGGATGCGCTCGGCAAGGTCGGGGATCTCGTTGATCGCGAACACGCCGCGGTTGGTGCGGGGCACGAGGCCGTAGTGCAGCGTCAGCTCATCGCTGAGGTAACGGCCCTCGGCGACCTTGATCGGGTCGACCTCACCGATGAGGTCGGCGATCGACGTGTCCGGTGTGGCCAGCTTCTCGCCGTAGCGATCGTCGCGGTGCACCCACTCGATCGGTGTGTCGTCGCCCAGTTCGGCCACCAGATCGCGCCCGTGGCGGCTGACGGGCTGGTACGGATCGTCGTTGATCTCGCTCCCTGCGACGATCGGCATCCACTCGTCGAGCAGACGCGTGAGCGATCGGATGATGCGGGTCTTTGCCTGCCCACGCTCGCCGAGGAAGATCACATCGTGCCCCGCGAGGAGTGCGTTCTCCAGCTGGGGCATGACGGTGTTCTCGTAGCCGATCACGCCCTCGAACAGCGGCTCGCCGGCGGAGATGCGGGCGACGGCGTTGCGTCGGATCTCTTCCTTGACCGGCATGGACTGCCAGCCCGATGCCTTCAGATCTCCCAACGTCGACGCACGGTTCACCATGGATCGACCCTACCGCGGCGATCCGGGAGACGCGTCGGCGGAGTCCACGCTCGACCCTCTAGCCTCGGCACCGTGGAGTTGTCGGGAGAGTGGCGGGCCTGCGTGGCCGACGACGACGTGCGACGCGACGGCGTCGGCCTCGATCACGACGACCGCGGCTGGACGCCCATCGCCGTGCCCGGCCACTGGCGGTCGAGTGCGGACTTCGCCGACAGCGACGGGCCGTTGGTCTACCGTCGCCGCTTCCACCTCGATGCACCTCCCGACGGCATCCGCCGATTCGTCACGCTCGACGGCGTGTTCTACCAAGCCGACGTGTGGCTCGACGGGGCCTACCTGGGCGACCCGGAGGGCTACTTCTTCCCGCACACGTTCGAGATCACGGATCTGTCGCGACTCGCGACCGATCATGTGCTGGCGATCGAGGTGGCGTGTGCACCACAGCGCCAGCGCACCGCCAAGCGCAACATCACCGGTTCGCTGCAGCACAGCGACATGCTGGATCCGGGCTGGAACCCGGGCGGGCTGTGGCGGCCGGTCCGCATCGAGGAGACCGGATCGGTGCGCATCGACCGGCTGCGGGTGCTGTGCCGCGACGCGAACGATGCGCGCGCCCACCTTCGCCTCCACGCCCGGCTGGATGCGGACCAGCCGCGCAGCATCGTGGTGCGCACCTCGGTCGACGGCGAGGTGCTCGTCGAGCAGGCGCGTTCGTTGGCCAGGGGCCTGAACGAGGTCGACTGGGACGTCGATGTGAACGACCCCGCGCTGTGGTGGCCGTGGAGCCTCGGCGAACAGCACCTGACGACCGTCGACGTCGAGGTGCTCGTGCAGGGCTCGGCGAGTGATCGGCGTTCGGTGCGCACCGGCCTTCGGGAGGTGGCGCTGCACGACTGGGTGTTCTCGGTGAACGGCGAGCCGCTTTTCGTCAAGGGCGTCAACGTCGCCCCCACCCGCCAGGCGCTCGCCGACGCGACCCCCCACGATGTGCGTCGCGATGTCGAGCTGGCGCGCGACGCCGGGCTCGACCTCATCCGCGTCAGTGGGCACATCGCACGGAGCGAGCTGTATGCGGCGGCCGACGAGTTGGGGATGCTCGTGTGGCAGGACTTCCCGCTGCAGTGGAGCTATGCGCGCACGATCCGCAAGGAAGCGGTGCGACAGGCACGCGAGGCCGTGGATCTGCTCGGACACCATCCGAGCATCGCCGTCTGGTGCGCACACAACGAGCCGCTGCCGGTCGATCACGGACGTCAGAAGGTGTTCGGCTCGTCGATCGTTCGGCACGTACTGAAAGAGCAGGTGCCCACCTGGAACAGGAGCATCCTCGACCGATGGGTGAAGCGAGCGTTCGAGACGGCCGACGAGACCCGGGCCGTCATCGCCCACAGCGGGGTCGCCCCCCACGTGCCGCAGTTCAACGGGACCGACAGCCATCTGTTCTTCGGTTGGTACCACGGCGACGAGCGCGACATCGACGGGTTCGCCGCGACGCTGCCGCGCATGCTGCGATTCGTCAGCGAGTTCGGTGCCCAGTCGGTGCCCGCCGAGGCGTCGTTCATGGAGCCCGAACGATGGCCTGCACTCGACTGGGAGCGACTCGTCGAGCAGCACGGCATGCAGCGCGAAGCGTTCGAGGAGCACGTGCCGCCCCACCGGTTCGACTCGTTCGACGCATGGCGCGACGCCACCCAGCGCTACCAGGCCGACCTGTTGCGTCACCACATCGAGTCGTTGCGGCGGCTCAAGTACCGACCGACGGGCGGGTTCTGCTTCCTCAGCCTCAACGACGCCCACCCGGCCGTGTCGTGGAGCGTGCTGGATCACGAACGGCACCCCAAGCTCGCCTACGGCTCGGTCACCGACGCGTGCCGGCCGGTGATCGTCGTCGCCGAGCGACCTCCAGCCGAGGTCGTCGCGGGCGAGACGCTGGCGCTCGATGTGCACGTGATCAGCGACGTCCGCCGGGTGCTCGAGGGAACGGTCTGCACCGCCACGCTTCGCTGGGCGGGAGGTGACCACCGGTGGAACTGGTCCGGCGACGTCCCCCCCGACGACTGCGTGCGTGTCGGCACCGTCCAGTTCGTGGTCCCCGACACCGCCGGCGAGTTGTGGCTGGACCTCACGCTCGAGCACGGCGACGTCGTCGTCACCAACCGCTACACCACCACCATCTCCGCCCGGGCGAGGGCGTAGCGATCTAGATCTGGCTGATCAGCTTGCGGTTCTTGAACTTGGCCTTCAGGTAGTCGCCGTGCATCATCGCGATGAAGTCGATGCTGATGCTCTTCGGGCAGGCCGCCTCGCACTCGCCGTGGTTCGTGCACGAACCGAAGTGCTCGTCCATCGTCTCCACCATCGCCTCGACCCGGCTCCAGCGCTCGGCCTGGCCCTGCGGCAGCAGGTTCAGATGCGACACCGTTGCCGCGGTGAACAGGTTGGCCGCGCCGTTGGGGCACGCCGCGACACATGCGCCGCAGCCGATGCACTCCGCCGCGTCCATGGACGCATCGGCCACCGGCTTGGGGATCGGGATGAGGTTGGCGTCGGGCGCGCCGCCCGTGGGCGCGGTGATGAAGCCCCCCGCCTCCACGATGCGGTCGAACGCCGCTCGATCGACCATGAGGTCCTTGATGATCGGGAACGCGGTGGCGCGCCACGGCTCGACCACGATCTCCTGGCCGCTCTGGAACGTGCGCATGTGGAGCTGGCACGTCGCGGTACCGCGCTGGGGGCCGTGCGCCTGGCCGTCGATCATCAGCGAGCACGTGCCACAGATGCCCTCGCGACAGTCGTGATCGAAGACGATCGCCTCCTTGCCCTCGGAGATGAGCGTTTCGTTGAGCACGTCCAGCAGCTCCAGGAACGATGCCTCGTCGCTGATGCTGTCGATCTTGTACGACTCGAAGTGACCCGAGTCGTCGGGCCCTGTCTGGCGCCAGATCTTCAGTGTCAGGTCGTTGAGGTGCTCACTCATTTGTAGCTCCGCTTGGCGAGGTGGATGGTCTCGAAGTCCAGTTCTTCGACGTTGCGGATGGCCTTCATCGGGTCGCCGGTCCACTCCCACGCCGCGACGTGGGCGAAGTGTTCGTCGTCGCGCTGCGCTTCGCCCTCGTCGTCCTGGTACTCGGCCCGGAAGTGACCACCACAGCTCTCCTTGCGCTCCAACGCGTCGCGGCACATCAGCATGCCGAGCTGGAAGAAGTCGTCGACTCGCCCGGCCTTCTCCAGCGTCTGGTTGACGCTCGTGCCGTCACCGGTGACTCGCAGGTCCTTCTGGAACTCCTCGTACAGCGGGGGCAGTTCCGTCAGCGCCTTCTGCAGGCCTGCCTCGGTTCGCTCCATGCCGCAGTGGTCCCAGATGACCTTGCCCAGCTTACGGTGGAACCAGTCGGGCGACCGGGTGCCGTTCGTGTCCAGGTAGCGCTGGTAGCGCTGCCGGGCCTCGTGCTCGGCGGTCTTGAAGTCGGGGTGATCGGTGCCGGGCATCGGCTTGTTCAGCATCGGGGCCAGGTAGTTGCCGATCGTGTACGGCAGCACGAAGTAGCCGTCTGCCAGGCCCTGCATCAGCGCCGATGCGCCGAGGCGGTTGGCACCGTGGTCGCTGAAGTTCGCCTCGCCCGCGGCGTACAGCCCAGGAATGGTGGTCATCAGCTCGTAGTCGACCCACAGGCCACCCATCGTGTAGTGGCTGGCGGGATAGATGCGCATCGGCACGTCGTAGGGGTTCTCGCCCGCGATCCGCTCGTACATCTCGAACAGGTTGCCGTAGCGCTCCCGCACGACGTCCTTGCCCAGCCGGCCGATCGCCGCCGAGAAGTCGAGGTACACGCCGTTCTTCAGCGGCCCGACACCCCGGCCGCTGTCCACGGCACGCTTGGCAGCGCGCGACGAGACGTCGCGCGGGGCGAGGTTGCCGAAGCTCGGGTACAGGCGCTCGAGGTAGTAGTCGCGCTCGTCCTCGGGGATCTGGTCGGCGGCGCGCTCGTCGCCCGCCACCTTCGGTACCCAGACCCGTCCGTCGTTGCGCAGCGACTCGCTCATCAGCGTGAGCTTGGACTGCGTGTCGTCGGCCTGGGGGATGCACGTCGGGTGGATCTGCGTGTAGCACGGGTTCGCGAAGTACGCACCGTTGCGGTGCGCACGCCAGGCCGCCGTGACGTTGCACTGCATCGCGTTGGTCGACAGGAAGAAGACGTTGCCGTAGCCGCCGGTACAGAGCACGGTGGCGTGCGCCGCGTGCGACTGCACGTCGCCGGTCTGCAGGTCGCGGGTGACGATGCCCGCGCAGCGTCCGTCGATGGTCACGGTGTCCAC
Organism: Actinomycetota bacterium; assembly: GCA_043759015.1. Taxonomy (GTDB): domain Bacteria; phylum Actinomycetota; class Acidimicrobiia; order Acidimicrobiales; family Ilumatobacteraceae; genus UBA668. The sequence goes on along the minus strand of JAYVMH010000179.1, from coordinate 979 downwards.
GAGCTCGCTGCGGTTGAACAGGCGTGCGTTGCCGAGACCGATCTGGCGCGCCAGCTGCTGGTAGGCCCCGAGCAGCAGCTGCTGCCCCGTCTGCCCACGGGCGTAGAACGTGCGGCTCACCTGAGCGCCGCCGAAGCTGCGGTTGTCGAGCAGCCCGCCGTACTCCCGGGCGAACGGCACACCCTGGGCCACCATCTGGTCGATGATGTCCACGCTGACCTGAGCGAGCCGATACACGTTGCCCTCGCGAGCGCGGAAGTCGCCACCCTTGACGGTGTCGTAGAACAGGCGATGGATGCTGTCGCCGTCGCCGTGGTAGTTCTTCGCCGCGTTGATGCCACCCTGCGCGGCGATGCTGTGGGCGCGGCGCGGCGAGTCGTGGAACGTGAACACGTCGACCTGGTAGCCGAGCTCGGCGAGCGATGCAGCCGCCGAGGCGCCGGCAAGGCCGGAGCCGACCACGATGATCTTGAACTTGCGCTTGTTGTTGGGGTTCACCAACTTCATGTCGGACTTGTAGGTGTCCCACTTCTCGGCGATCGGACCGGCGGGGATCTTGGCGTTGAGCCGTGCTGTGTTCGTGTCAGCCGTGTTCGTTTCAGCCGTGTTCGTTTCAGCCGTGTTCATTGCAGTCATGTTCACTTCCCCACGATCCCGGCCAGGACGGCGATCGGGAACGAGACGTTGCCCACCACGATGAGCGTGGCGAATCCGGTGGCGAGCTGACGCCGCCACTTGTTGAAGCGGGGGTTGTTCCACCCCATGCTCTGGAACAGGCTCCACACGCCGTGGAAGAGGTGGATGCCGAGTGCGATGTTGGCGACGATGTACAGGACCGACACGGGGATCCGCTCGAAGCTGCGAACCACGTTGCCGTAGGCGTCGCCACGCACGAAGCGACCGTCGGCCGCACGCGCACCCCAGTTGTTGGCGAAGCCCCACGTCAGGTCTGCGAGGTGCCACAGGACGAACAGCGCCA
>JAYVMH010000178.1:0-3412 GCA_043759015.1 Actinomycetota bacterium | reverse complement strand
TCATCGAGCGTTGCCGGGTGCCGTTCGAGCAGGCGTTGAAGGATGCCGGCATCAGCAAGGGTGAGCTCAACCACGTCATCCTCGTCGGTGGCTCCACCCGTATGCCCGCCGTCGGCGACCTCGTGCAGAGCCTCACCGGCAAGGAACCCAACAAGTCCGTGAACCCCGATGAGGTCGTGGCCGTCGGCGCGGCCGTGCAGGCCGGCGTGCTCCGCGGCGACGTGAAGGACATCCTGTTGCTCGACGTCACGCCGTTGTCGCTCGGCATCGAGACCAAGGGTGGCGTGATGACCAAGTTGATCGAGCGCAACACCACGATCCCCACCAAGCGCACCGAGGTGTTCACTACCGCCGACGACATGCAGCCGAGCGTGGAGATCCACGTGCTGCAGGGCGAGCGGGAGATGGCGAACTACAACAAGACGCTCGGCAAGTTCCAACTCGTCGACCTCCCGCCTGCGCCGCGTGGTGTGCCCCAGATCGAAGTCACGTTCGACATCGACGCCAACGGCATCGTGCACGTGAGCGCGAAGGACCGCGCGACCTCCAAGGAGCAGAGCATGACCATCACCGGTCAGAGCACGCTCGACAAGAAGGACATCGAGCAGATGGTGAAGGACGCCGAGGCCCACGCCGAGGACGACCGCAAGCGCCGCGAGGAGGCCGAGGTCCGCAACAACGCCGACTCGCTGGTGTACCAGATGGAGAAGGTGCTGCGCGACAACGCGGACAAGGTGGACGACGCGGAGAAGACAACCGTGCAGGGCCCGCTCGACGAGTTGAAGTCGGCGCTCAACGGCAACGACATCGATGCCATCCGGTCCGCGCACGAGAAGCTGATGGGCGCGAGCCAGAGCTTCAGCCAGAAGCTGTACGAGAAGGCGGCCCAGGAGAACGCGGCCGGCACGTCGGCCTCGGGCCAGACCGGCTCGACCGACGGCGACGACGACATCATCGACGCCGAGATCGTCGACGAGAGCTGAGTCGTCCGATGCCCAACGACTCTCGACCCAACGACTCGTTCGACCCCGCCGACCTCCACCCGGAGGACATCGAACTCGACCCCGACCTCACATCCGAGATGATCGACCTGCGCCCTCAGCTCGACGACGACGAGGCCGCTGCCGTTGCCGAGGCAGTGGTGGAGCACGACGTCGAGGCGTTGCTCGTGGAGCGCGATTCGTTCAAGGACATCGCGCTCCGCCTGCAGGCCGACTTCGACAACTACCGCAAGCGGGTGGCGGCCCAGCAGGCCCACGACGTCCAGCACGCCACCGGCAAGATGGCCGAGGCGCTGCTACCGGTGCTGGACGCGTGCGAAGCAGCGTTCGTGCAGCACCCGGCCGAGATCGAGCCGTTGTTCAACCTGCTGCTCGGTGAGCTGAAGAAGATGGGCCTGGCGACGATGAACCTCGACGGTCAGCCCTTCGACCCCACTCTGGCCGAAGCAGTGCTGCACGAGCCGGGCGAGGGCGAGCCGGTGGTCAGCGAGGTGCTGCGCTCCGGTTACACCTGGAAGGGCAAGGTGCTCCGCCCCGCGATGGTCAAGGTCAGAGGGTGAAGCACACCAGGGTGATGATCACGAGGAGGTGAGTGCACGATGGCCGCGCAGCGGGAATGGTTCGAGAAGGACTACTACAAGATCCTTGGCGTGGCCGACGATGCCTCCGCCAAGGACATCACCAAGGCCTACCGCAAGCTCGCGCGCGACAGCCACCCCGACACGCATCCCGGCGACGATGCGGCCGAGGAGCGCTTCAAGGAGGTGTCGTCGGGCTACGACGTGCTCGGCGACGAATCCAAGCGCAAGGAGTACGACGAGGTGCGCCGGCTGGGGCCTGGGGCAGCCGGGTTCGGCCCGGCGGGTGGCCCCGGTGGCTTTAACTTCAACGTGTCGGGCGATGGTCTGGGCGACATCCTCGGCCAGATGTTCGGGCGGGCGGGAGGTCGCCGCGGCGGCGGCGTCGGCCCTCAGCGCGGAGCCGACGTCGAGGCGCTGCTCACCCTTTCGTTCCTCGATGCGGCACGCGGGCTCACCACGTCGCTGCACCTGACCGCGGATGCGCCGTGCTCCACCTGCAACGGAACCGGGGCCAAGCCGGGCACGCAGCCGAAGGTCTGCTCGCAATGCGGCGGCCGAGGTGTGGTGGACGACAACCAGGGATTCTTCGCGTTCTCGTCGCCCTGTCGCAGCTGCGGCGGTGTCGGCACCGTCATCGATCAGCCGTGCAACAGCTGCCGCGGCGGCGGTGCCGAGCGTCGACCCCGCGACGTGCAAGCCCGTATCCCGGCCGGCGTTGCCGACGGCCAGAAGATTCGCCTGCGTGGCCGCGGCAGCCCCGGTCGCCACGGTGGCCCGGCCGGCGATCTGATCGTCGAGTGCAAGGTCACGCCCCACGCGCTCTTCGGTCGCGATGGCGACAACCTGACCGTTCGTCTGCCGGTCACCTTCGCCGAGGCCGCGCTCGGCGGCGAGATCGACGTCCCCACGCTCGATGGTCCGCGGGTGACGCTTCGGCTTCGTCCGGGCACCACGTCGGGCAGCCGGCACCGCGTGAAGGGCAAGGGCATCGCGACGGCCAAGCACCACGGCGACCTCATCGTCACCGTGGACGTGCACGTGCCCGCGCAGCTCACGCCCGAACAGCGCGCCGCCGTCGAGGCGTTCGCTGCCGCGACTACCGTGTCGCCAAGGAAGAACCTGGCCGAGCCGGAAGGGGAGGGCTGACCGATGCGATCGCGCGAACACGCCGTCTACGTCATCTCCGTTGCGGCCGAGCTGGCGGGCATGCACCCTCAGACGCTGCGCATCTACGAGCGCCGCGGCCTGGTACAACCCGCGCGAACACAGGGCGGAAACCGCCGCTACAGCGACGTGGACATCGAACGCCTCCGCCGCATCAGCGAGCTTGCTGGCGAAGGGATGAACCTCGAAGGCATCCGCCGGGTGATGGTGCTGGAGATCGAGGTCGACCGCCTGCGCGCGGAGAACGACGAGCTCCGCCACATCGCGGCCGGCGCACTGGCCGAGGCAGAGCGCCGCGCACCCCGTCGTGATCTCGTGCCCCTGCACCAGGAGGTCAGCGTCTTCGGTGGCAAGCGCCTCGGCAGCTGACCCCCACCGATGTGGTGTTGAATGCCGGAATGAACTCCGCCGCCGCGCTCGCCTTCGCCCTCGAACACCGCAACGGGGTGCTCGTCACCCAGAAGCGTGATGGTCGGCCACAGCTCTCCAACATCACGTACCTGCTCGGCAACGACGATGTGTTCCGGATCTCGGTGACCGCCACGCGGGCGAAGCATCGGAACATGGTTCGCGACCCACGCATCTCGTTGCACATCGCCCGTCCCGACTTCTGGGCGTATGCGGTGTTCGAGGGCAACGCGGACCTCACCCCGGTCGCCGCCGATC
>JAYVMH010000177.1:0-3426 GCA_043759015.1 Actinomycetota bacterium | reverse complement strand
TTCGGGATCGGGCCGCAGCGAACGCTGTGGCCCGTGCGGTGGTAGACGACGAACGAAGTGTTGCGCGCGAGCTCGGTGAAGTCGGCCCTCACGACGTCCCAATCGGCCGCGTCCTTGTCGGTCAGCGCCGTCTTCAACATCACGTACTCGATGTCGTTGGCGGCAGGCAGGCACGCACGCGCTCTCTCCATCGAGCCGTCCCCGCCGTAGAGCACCGCGCGGAAGGGATTCGGGAAGAGGTAGATCTGTTCGCGGTGGTCGAGGTGCGCGGTCAGCGGGTGGAACGCGGAGACCGGCGCGTCGCCCGGGATGTCGGCGAACAGCGCTCGAGCGTCGACCGCCTCCGGACGATCGCGATGCCAGTACGACGGCACCGGCCGACCGAGCGGCTTGGTCACGCCCGGCGTGATCAGCTGCCCGATCGGAAGGATGCCCCACATCAGGCACGACCACAGCGCTGCCACCGACGCTGCCCCGGTCATCCACTTCTGCCACTTCGGCTGCATCGCTTCGATCGCGTACACGGATCCGATCACGATGGCCGGAACCGCGATCGCGGAGTAGTGGTACCCGATGTGGTACTGGTAGAAGAAGCTGCTGACGACGTTGGAGAGCAGCACCACCGCGCTGACCGCGGCGAGCGAGGGTTTGCGCACGAATACAAACGCCACGGGAAACGTCATCTGCCACACGTAGAACGGCCGATCGTTGCTGCGGAGGTACGCGACGACGTTGCCGGGGCGCTCGACGACCTCGCGCATCAGCCCGGTAGGCCCTCCGAAGGGGATGCGCCAGATGTTGCGCGTGGGCACACCGATGAGCGAACGCATCACCAGGAACATGCCGACCAACGTGGCCAGCAGCGAAGCGAGGATCGTTGCCACGCCGCGACGACGGTCGCGAGTGAGCCCCACCCACACACCGAGCGGGAGCACGACGAGCAGGACGTCTTCCTTCACGAGCAACGCCAACACGATGAACACCCAGTAAACACGCCACTTCCGTTCGAGCGCGCCGTAGATCGCCATGCCGATGAAGAACGGGAGGAACGAATCGGGGTGGAAGTTCTCGCGGTTGGTGTAGGCGATCGCCGGGTGCAACAGGTAGACGCCGCTCAGAAGGAACGCCAGCCCCTCGTGGAGGTGCTTGCGAGCGAACAGGAACACCGGCAGCGCACCGAGCCCGAGCAACAGGCTCTGCGCGAAGAGCAGCACCCCGGCAGAGGGCCAGACCCAGTAGAACGGCACGAGCAGCACCATGATGAACGATGCATGGTCGCCCATCAGGTTGCGGCCCATCAGCGTGACGAACGGCGCCTTGAAGCGCGACATCAACCAGGTGCCCTGGTCGTACAGGCCGAAGTCGTACGCCGACGTGCCGAGTCCGTGGTGGTAGTCGAGCGTGACCCACGTGAAGTACCAGACGTAGCCGATCACCGCCGCCGCGAACAGCACCTGCCACGGCGTGAGCCGCCCGAGCGCGTCCCTTGCGCGATCCGAGATTCGAGACAGCACACCCCGGTGCTCATCGTCGACCGGGGCGACCACATCCGCCATTGCCTCTGCCACTCACCCATTCTGACCGATTCGCCGGACGGGACGTGCGACCGCGTTCGCCGACCGGGCCGGATAGCGTGCCGCCCGTGCTCGTCCGCGTGATGCTGGCCTCCCAACACGGATTCGTGGCCGTCGAGCCGGTCCTCGCCGAACTCGACGAGGCGCGCCGGGCGCTGGCGCCGAGCGGGATCGAGATGAGCGTCACCATGCTCGGGAGGCCGGCGGACGAACAGGCGTCCACGGCCCTCGCCGAACGGCTCGGCCTGCCCCTCGTGTACCTGGCGCCTGTCGGGGCAGGTTTCGCCGCCGCACTGTTCGCGGGGTTCCGCGCCGCGCTCGACGACCGTGCGGACGTCATCGTGTCGCTCGACGCAGACGGCCAGCACGACGCTCGCCAGATCCCCGATCTCGTCCGCAACCACGTCGTGCGCGGCAGCGGTCTCACCATCGGCTCGCGCTGGACACGTGGAGGCTCCTCCCCCGGAACGGGGTTCGTCCGTACCGCGCTCAGCCGCACGGGCAACGCCGTCGTCAAGGCGGTCACCGGCGCGCGTGGGGTCAGCGACAGCACCACCTCGTTCAGGGTGTACCACCCCGATGTTGCCCGCCTGCTGCTCGACGAATCCTTGCCGGCCGAGACGTACGGTGTCTTCAGCGCGATGGTCGCGATCGTCCAGGCGCACGGCTTCGCCGTCGACGAGGTCCCGATCACGTTCCGGCCCCGCTACTCGAACGTGGGTCGGCTCGAGGAGCACGACCTGCGCGAGTTCGCCTCCAGCCTGCCCACCGTGCGCCGCCACGTCATGGAGATCCGCCGCCAGATGCGCAGCAACCAAGCACTGTGGGCGCAACGGAACCCTCGCCTGCGCGCCCAGTCCGACATCGGTGAGTCGTTGTTCGGCGCCACTCAGGAACTGGCCAACCTCTCCGACGCCGATCGGTTCCTCAGCTGGATCACCGACACCATCGAACCGCACCTCGGCGCGAAGGTGCTCGAGGTTGGTGCAGGGGTGGGCGCCATCGCTACCAAGCTCTCCGCCGCCGGTCACGACGTGGTCGCCATCGAGCCGGCGACGAACGTCTTCCCCGAACTGCAGCGCCGGACCGCCGACAACCCGAGGGTCACCGCCAAGCAGATCACGTCGCAGGCGCTCCTCGCCGAAGGTGCTGCCGGGTCGTTCGACTCCGTAGTCTACGTCAGCGTGCTCGAGCACATCCGCGACGACGTCGATGAGTTGCGAACGGCACTCGAGCTGCTTGCTCCGGGTGGCACGCTGGCGCTCTTCGTCCCGGCGATGCCCTGGCTCTACGGCAGCCTGGACTTCAAGTCGGGTCACTTCCGGCGCTACGACCGTGCACTGCTCGAGCAGGTCGTCACCGACGCCGGCTTCGAGATCACGACCTTGACGTACATGGACATCGTCGGGGTCGTGCCCTACTTCCTGATGTACCGCTTGCTCGATGTGCCGACGCTCGATGCGGGCTCGTCGAAGATCTACGACTCGTTGATCGTGCCGTTGAGCCGGTTCATGGAAGCGCGTGTCGGGCGGCCAGCTGTTGGCAAGAATCTTGTTGCGGTTGCACGTCGACCTCGGGGCTCGTGCCCACCCGCTTGAGGAGCACCACGTTGTCGTCCTCGAACACCGGCTGGAACGGCCCGTTCACGACGCGCATCGCGTTGTAGATCGCCATGTTGTTGTCGCCGATCTGCGTCTTGTCGAGCACGACGTACTGCACTGTGGTCGGGTCGGGCAGGTGTGCACAGTCGTCGTTGCCCCAGACCGAGGCCCAGAACGGATTCGGCCAGTCGTAGATGTGACGCCGGTGCGAGAGATGGGGCAGCAGCTGATAGCTCGCCGACACCGATGCG
>JAYVMH010000176.1:0-7443 GCA_043759015.1 Actinomycetota bacterium | reverse complement strand
TGACCTGCTGCACCCGCGCAACGTCGTCGTCGGTGAGGTGCACGTTGCCGACCAGCGACAGCACCTCGAGCTGCGGTGCGGTGGCGGCCTCGACGGCGCGGGCCAGAAGCGGCGTTGGCTTGCCTTCGCGAAGGTCGCCGCCCACGGGCTTGCCCGTGACAGCCGCATCACCGAACGCGCCCATCACGTCGTCACGCATCTGGAACGCGTCGCCCAGCGGAAGACCGTACGCACTGAGCGCCGGGAGCAACGATGATGCGTGCTCCGGCGCTGCCATCACCGCGCCGAGGTGCAGCGGACGCTCGATGGTGTACTTGCCGCTCTTGTAGCGGCAGATCAGTTCGGCCTTGTGGCGCCGGCGCTCGTTGCGCACGCTGCCGACGATGTCCAGCACCTGGCCGACGTTGAGCTCGATGCGCAGTTCGTTCCACATCCGCCACGCGGCGGGCGATGCATCCGCCATCAGTTGGTCGGCGTAGACGAACGCAAGATCGCCCACGAGGATCGCCACTCCCTCACCGAAGCGGCGCGCCTCTCCCGCCCAGCCATGCTCGCGGTGGTGCTGGGCGAACACGGTGTGGGTGGTGGGCCCGCCGCGCCGGCTGGCTGCGTCGTCCATCACGTCGTCGTGGAACAGCGCGAACGCATGCATCAGTTCGAACGCCGCGCCGGCGTTGACGATCATCGGGTCCGCTGGGTCGCCCCCGGCACCGACGAAACCCCAGTGACAGAACGCGGGCCGGAGCCGCTTCCCACCGACCAGCACGAGCCGTCCGATCTCGCGCACGGGCTCGGCGAGGTCCTCGTCGAACTCGGACCAGCGACGTTCCTCTGGTTCGAGGAACTCCCGTAGTCGTTGCTGCACCCGCGTCGCGATCGCGACCAGCGACGGCGGGGCAACGGGCGGGGTCACCGCGGGCAGGCTACGGGCATTCCTCCGGCGGAGCACAGCGGGAAGCGGAGCACAGCGGGAAGCGGGGCGTCGAGCGGTCCCCGGCGTCAGTCGTCGCTGCCGAGACCGGCGACGGCCTGCTCGATCTGCAGCCGAGCGTTGCTGATCCGGTCGCGGCAGAAGGCGATCAGTGCCGCCGCGCGCTGCACCTGGGTGGCGAGCACATCGACATCGACGTCGCTGCGTTCGAGCTGGGCGAGGATGGCTTCCAGCTCGGCGAGGGCTTCGGCGTAGCCGGCAGCGACTGGCCCGGTGGATTCGGTCATGGCTGTGTCTCCTCCACACGGCTGCGAGCCGTGCCAGTGGCAAAGGTGGTGATGATCTCGTCGCCGGGTTGCACATCGGCCGACGTCCGCACGGTTCGGCCGTCGGCGGTGCGGGTGATGCTCCACCCGCGCGCCATTGTGTTCACCGGATCGAGCAGGCGCAACCGTTCCGCGACCGCGTCGAGGTGACGGACCTCCGGGTCGAGCCGGGTTGCGACGCGACCGATCGCCGCCTCCGCCGTGGTCAGCCGCACGTCGGCTCGTTCCACCACCCGACCCGCACCGACACGAACGCGCTGGGCTCGTTGGGTGAGCCGTTCGCCGCTGCGATCGACGGCGCCGATCACGCGGTGCCGAATGCCGTGCGCCAACGACTCCAGATCGGTGCCGGCCACCTGCAGACCCAATGCGGCTGCATGTCCGATCGCGTGCCACGCAAGCGCGGTGCGCTGCTGGAACTCCAGCACTCGTTCCACGAGCGCGGCGGCACAGGCCGTCGGAGTCTTCAGCGCCGAGTGCGCCACGTCGTCGGCGACGCTGCGATCCACCTCGTGACCGAGCCCAGTGAAGACCGGCAGCGGCGACATCGCGATGGCGGTGGCGATCGCCTCGTGGTCGAAGGTGGCGAGCTCGCTGCGGCTGCCACCACCGCGGATGACGACGACCGCGTCCAGGTCGGGGTGGCGACCGAGGGTTCGCACCGCCTGGGTGACTTCGGTGACGGCCCACTCGCCCTGCACGTGGACGTCGATGACCCGCAGTTGGAAGGCCAGGCCACTGCGTTCGATCTCGTGCACGAAGTCGGCCCAGGCGGCGCTGGAGGTGGACGTGACCACACCGACGCGCAGCGGCGCGACCGACAGCCCGCAGCGCCGGTTGCGATCCAGCAAGCCCGCCTCGGTGAGCCGGCGGAGCACGTCGTCGCGCTGCAGCGCGAGCTCGCCGAGCGTGAAGCGGGGGTCGATGCCGCTCATCTTCAGACCGAGCTGACCGGAGGGGGCGAAGAAGTCGAGATGACCGAAGATGCGCACCTTCAGGCCGTCGGCGAGAAGGAGCCGGTTCTTCATCAGCAGCGGACGCAGGCGGTTGCGGCTGTTGGCGAAGAACTGCACGTTGACGACCGCCTTGCCGTCTCCGGAGTCTTCCACCAGCCGGAAGTAGGCGTGCTGGTTGCGTTCGTTCCAACCTTGGATCTCGCCGCGGACCCAGACGCCATCCTCGAACCGACGGCGCAGCGCCGAGTTGATCGCCTCGGCGAGCTCACCGACGGTGTAGGTGGGCTCCGCCCCGTCGTCGAGCTCGAGATCGAACGCGGGTTGGCTCATGGCGCCCACCACAATCGAAACGCGGGCGGGCCGTCGGGCTGGAGCGTGAACCCGCCGAGCTGCTGGAAGCCAACCGACGCGTAGAACGGGAGGTTCCTCGGGTTGGTGGATTCGAGGTAGATGCCCCGCCCCGCAGCGGCTGCTCGCTGCTGCCCGTGGGCGACCAGCAGGCGGCCGAGGCCGCGGCCCTGGGAGCCGGGGTGGACGGCGAGGAACTGAAGGTAGTGGAACGGTGGTTCGGGCTTGTGCGCGGCGAACGCACCCAACCCGGCGCCCACCTGGCCGGCCCGGTCGGCGCCGAGGAACGAGACCAGCAGCCCACCCAGGTCGGGGATCTCCGGATACGGCAGGGGCGTGGTGTCCACGCGCCACATCGCGGTCGCCACGGGTCGGGCGTCATCGTCCACCACCACGTCGATGGCGCCGGCCGCGGCAAAGGCCTCGACGAACAACCCCAACCAGGCCGCCAGCGCCTGGTCCGGGGACTCGACGCCGCCGAAGATCCACTTCATCATCGGGTCGTCGGCGTTGGCGGCGGCAAGCGCCGCACGGACGGAGGCCACACCGAGTGGCGTCGGGTCGAGGGGCTGCACGGCGGTCATAGGGGCACAGGTTACGCAGAGGGTTCGGGCGTGGGCGGGGGCGCAGCGGGCCGTGGTGAACAGGACGGGAATCAGGCGCCGAGCTGGTGCAGCCCGTGATCGTCGTCGGGCTCGACGGCGAACAGCTCGCCCTCGATCGCAACGTGGCGTTCCTGGCGCAGCGCCTCCAGATCGCGGAGCGGGCGCTCGAGCTGCCGGCGACGCGCCCCGGCCAGATCCTCGAAGCTGCCGGCGACCGTGTCGAACTGCTTCTTCACCTTGTCGACCTGCAGGTTGTACTTCTTCCACTGCACGCTGAACTGGCCGAGCAGGCCCAGCATCTCGCGGCTCGTCTGTTCGAGCCGGAAGTTCTCGAACGCCTGGCGGATGACACCGAGGAACGCGAACAGCGTCAGCGGCGAACAGAGCACCACACGATCGCGCAGCGCCTCATCGATGAGTGCGGGCGAGTGCTCGTGGATGAAGCCGACGATGGTCTCGTTCGGCACGAACATCAGCACGTTGTCCACCGCCGGGCGGGCATCGACGTTGGCGTAGTCGCGCCGGGCGAGCTCGCGGACGTGGCCGCGCACGGCGCGCAGGAACTGGTCGCGGTGCGCCGCCTTCTCGGCCTCGGTGGTGGCCTGCAGGTAGTTGAGGTAGGAGTCCACCGGGAACTTGACGTCCATGAACATGACGTGGTTGTCGGGCATGAGGAACGTGAAGTCGGGGATCGACCGCCCCTCGCCGGCGACCGCCGTGCGCTTGAGGTAGTTGACGTTGGGCAGCAAACCGGCCAGGCGCAGCACATCGTCGGCCATCCGCTCGCCCCACTGCCCGCGGGCGTTGGTGTTGGCGAGGGCGTCCCGAAGGCTGGACGCGGTGCTGTGCAACGCCTGGGTGACCTCGGCATGGGCCTGCAGCGACCGGTCGACGTCGCCGAACTTCTGGGCGGTGTTCTCGCCGAGTTGCTGTACCGCGCTGGTGAGGCGCTGCAGCTGCTCGGTCATGCCGTGTTGCACCTCGCCGAGCTTGTGATCGATGAGCTGCTGGCGGCCGGCCAGCGACGCGTCGACTGCTCGGGTGGCCGAACCCAGCTGCTCCTTCGTGAACATGACCGCCTGCTCGACCGCGGCCTGCACCGACAGGTCGCGTTCGCGAGCCGCTCGCTCGTTGGCCTGGGCGAGGGCCGCTGCCACGACCTGCTGAATGGCCTCCAGCGGCACCTGACCCGCCATCACGGGACCGGGCAGGGTGCCGGTGGCGGGGGGTGCGACGGACGACTGCGGGAGGGTACGGCGAGCGGTGACCAACCACGCGCCCACGACGGCGAGCGCGGCGACTGCCACCACCAGGAGGACGACGAGGACGGTTTCCATGAGGTCCATGATGGCGAAGGGGTGTAACAGGGTTCGCGGATGGGGCGAACCACCAGGTCAATCGCCTGGCGCGGTCTCGCCGGCGCGCACCTGGGCGGCGTATGCGCCGTCGAGCACCATCAGTTGCTCGTGGGTGCCTTCTTCCACGACCCGGCCCGCATCGAGCACGACGATCCGGTCCGCATCGCGAATGGTCGAGAGCCGGTGGGCGATCACGAGCGCGGTGCGGCCGCGCAACGCTTCGTCCAGCGCCGCCTGCACGTGGGCCTCGTTCTCGTTGTCCAGATGGCTGGTGGCCTCGTCGAGGATCATCACCGCCGGGTTCTTCAACAGGAGGCGGGCGATCGCCAGCCGCTGCTTCTCCCCACCCGACATGCGATAGCCGCGCTCGCCGACGACGGTGTCGTAGCCATCGGGCAGCTCGGAGATCATGTCGAAGATGCGTGCCCCACGACATGCCTCATCCAGGTCCGCGAGCGTCGCGTCGGGCTTCGCGTACCTCAGGTTGGCGCCGATGCTCTCGTGGAACAGGTGCGGGTCCTGGCTAACGACACCGATCGCCTCGCGCAGGCTGTGCTGGGTGAGGTCGCGCACGTCATGGCCGTCGATGAGGAGCGCCCCGCCGGTGACGTCGTAGAGACGGGGGATGAGGCCCGACAGCGTCGTCTTGCCCGAACCCGAGGCACCGACCAACGCCACCGTCTCGCCGGGCTCGACGAGGAGGTTCACGCCCAGCAGCACGTCGCGATCGGGGTCGGTGGCAGCGATCGCCGAGGGTGCCTCCAGCGACCGCACCGTCACATCGGCCGCAGCCGGGTAACGGAACCACACGTCGCGGAACTCGACGCGCCCGGCGGGTGCGACCAGATCGACGGCGCCGGGTTTGTCGTTGATGAACTCCGGGGCGTCCAGCACCTCGAACACCCGCTCGAAGCTGACCATCGCCGTCATCAGGTCCACGCGTGCGTTGGTGAGCCCGGTGAGAGGTTGATACACGCGGGTGACGAGCGCGGCGAGCGCGACGAGCGTGCCCGAGGTGATGTTGCCGCTGACGACGAGGTGAGCACCGACGCCGTAGATGGCCGCCGCGCCCACCGCGCCGACCAGACCGAGCGCGACGAAGAACACGCGGCCGTACATCGCCGCGCGGATGCCCGTGTCGCGAACCATGCCGGCTCGACCGGAGAACATGTCGACCTCGTCGCGCTGGCGGCCGAAAAGCTTCACGAGCAGCGCGCCGGCGACGTTGAACCGCTCGGCCATCTGCGAGTTCATCTCGGCGTTGGTGGACATGTTCTTCCGCTGGATTTCCTGCAGCCGGCGACCCACTCGCTTGGCGGGGATGATGAACACCGGCAGCACGATGAGGGCCAGGAGCGTCAACCGCCACTCCAGTGCGGCCATCGCGGCGAGCGTGGTGACGAGCACGACGACGTTGCTGACGACGCTGCCGAGCGTGCTCGTGACCGCGGTCTGCGCGCCGATCACGTCGTTGTTGAGACGGCTGGTGAGGGCGCCGGTCTGGGTGCGCGTGAAGAAGGCGACGGGCATCCGCTGCACCTTGGCGAACAACGCGACGCGAAGGTCGAAGATCAGCCCCTCACCGATGGTCGCGCTGCACCACCGTTGCACGATCGCCAGGCCGGCATCGGCGAGAGCGGACGCGACCACGAAGGCGGCCAGCACGGTGATCGCGTGCCGGTCGTGGGTGGGGATCGCGTGATCGAGGATGCGCCGGAACGCGAACGGCGGAACGAGCTCGAGCAGCGCGGCTGCGACGATGCTGATGAGGAAGAAGATGATCATCCGTCGGTACGGATGGGCGAAAGTCCATGCCCGGCGCAACGACTGGCCCTTCAACCGCACACCCTTCACAGCGTCGGCGTCTCCCGGCATCATCATGTGAGGGCCCATGCGCATGGAGGTGAGGATACGGACGGGCCGTACGATGCCCACGGTGCGTCCCGGTCCCCTCGTCCTGCTCCTCGCGGCATCGATCGCGGTCGCCTCCTGTGGCGATGGGATCAACGAGGGCGTCAACGAAGGACGCGCGCCGCGCGGCACCATCGACGGCGTCGTCCTGCACACACCGGACAGCGACCTCGCCACCGACACGACCGCCTCGGGCGGCGCGCACCTGCCGTCACCCGCCCCTGATGCGGCGTTCGGATGGTCGACAATCTCCGCCGGGATACAGGAGGGTCACCTCGACGTGCCGATGGACTACGCCGACCCGAGCGCGGGCACGTTTTCGCTGTACGTGGTGCGGCACCTGGCGCAGGACCCGGCGAGGCGCATCGGCACGTTGCTCGTGAACCCCGGCGGCCCCGGCGCGGGCGGCAGCGACTTCGGGTTGAACGCGGGTGACATCTACGCGCGGGACCTGCTCGATCGGTTCGACATCGTCGGCTGGGATCCGCGCGGCACGGGCCTCACCGAACCGGCGGTCGACTGCGTCACCAACGACGATCGCTACTTCTCGATCGACTCGTCGCCCGACACGCCCGCCGAACAACAGCTGCTGGTGTCGCGGGCACAGGAGTTCGCTGCCGCCTGCCAGAAGAACAACGGCGACCGACTCGGTCATGTCGGCACGGCCGACAGCGCACGCGACATGGACAGCATCCGCCGCGCCCTCGGCGAACGCAGGATCAGCTACTTCGGCTTCAGCTACGGAAGCGAGCTCGGCAGCACGTGGGCGACGATGTTCCCCGACACCGTGCGCGCCGCGGTGTTCGACGGGGCGATCGACCCGACCGTCGGGACGCTGGCGCGCGATCTGGAACAGGCGGCCGGGTTCGAGCAGGAGCTCGATCGGCTGCTCGCCAGTTGCAGCGCCGATCGATCGTGCCCGTTCTCCAACGGCGGTCATGCCGAGCGGGCGTTCGATCGCCTCGACGCGCTCGTCGAGGCGCATCCGGTGTCGAGCCGCAAGGCGGG
>JAYVMH010000175.1:0-7450 GCA_043759015.1 Actinomycetota bacterium | reverse complement strand
CCTCGGGCACCTGCAGCGAGTACCGCATGTTCATGCCGACGAGGCCGTCGCCGATGCGCTTGTCGGCCGTGATCGTGACGGGTGCGCCGAGCACCTCGCTCAGCCATGCGGAGTTGATCAGGTCGGGATCCATCGGCTCACGACCGTAGCCCTCACCGATCCGGTCTGGCACAGTGGGCGACATGAGCGACGAGCTGTCGATGCACATCGAGCGACTGGAGCGCGACGGGTACACCGTCGCGCGCGACGCGTTCGATGTCGCCACCGCCGAGGCCGTGCACGCGGACATCGATCGACTCGAACGAGAGCTCGGCATCGGGATGGGCGGCAACGGGTTCGAGGGACGGGCAACGACCCGCGTCTACAACCTGCTCGCGTTGGGCGACCTGTACGCGCAGGTTCCGGTCCACCCGGTGGTGCTCGCGCTGATGCACCACATGCTCGAACCGGGTTGCCTCGTCAGCAGCCTGTCCAGCATCACGATCCACCCCGGCGAGTCCGCCCAACCGATCCACGCCGACGACCAGGTGATCCCGGTACCAAAGCCGCACAAGGCGGTCACCGCCAACAGCATGTGGGCGGTCACCGACTTCACCGAAGCCAACGGCGCCACCCGCATCATCGCGGGCAGCCACCTCGCCGACAGCTCGCCCATCTACGGCCAGCACTACGACAGCGTGTGCGCCGAGATGCCCCGCGGCAGCATCCTGGTGTGGGACGGCGGCCTGTGGCACGGCGGCGGCGCCAACGTGACCGACGAGCGGCGGCGTGGCCTGGCGATGAACTACTGCGCGGGCTGGGTGCGTCAGCAGGAGAACCAGCAGCTGGGCATCCCGTTGGAGATGGTGCGATCGTTCGAACCGGCGCTGCAGGAGCTGTGCGGCTTCGGCGTGTACAAGGGGCTGATCGGCCACATCGACCGGCAGACCCCGGCCCAGCGACTGCTCGACCCGTCGACCCCCACCACGATGCTCTGGGACCGCACCTAGTTCCGCGCCACCCGCGAGTACCGTCATTGGCCGCATGTACAAGTTCTTGCTGAAGCCGAAGTGGATCGCGTTCCACCTGCTGTGCGTGGCCACCATCGCCGGCATGGTGTGGGCGGGGTTCTGGCAGCTCAGTCGCTACCACCACCGCCAGGAGTTCAAGACCGAGGTGCTGCACCGAACGAACGCGGACCTCCAGCCCTTCGACACCGTGCTCGCCAAGGGCCGGCCCGGACAGATGGAGTGGTATCGCGTCCAGGTCACGGGCACGTACGTGCCCGGCAAGACGTTCGAGGTCGTCAACCTCAGCCAGGGTGGCGCCAGCGGCCACGACGCCGTCAGTGGCCTCCAACTCGCCGACGGCACAGTCTTCATCGTCAACCGTGGCTTCGCCAACGGCGACACTCCCCTCCCGCCCGCCCCGAGCGGCACCGTCACCGTCATCGGGCGCGTGCGCGCATCGCAGACAGCCGGTATCGCCCAACCGAGCGACGACGGCAGCCAACACCTCACCCAGATCCGTCGAGTCGACATCGGCGCGCTGTCGAAGCAGTTCGACCAGACGGTGCAGCCGGTGTTCCTCGACGCGCTGAGCTCCACACCGGACGAAGCGGCGTTGCAGCCGATCGTGTTTCCGGACCTGGAAGGCGGCCCTCCTCACCTCAGCTACACGATCCAGTGGTTCTGCTTCAGCATCGCGGTCGTGATCGGTTGGATCCTCGCTGTCCGCAAGAGCGCCAACGAACGCAGCGGCAAGCCCAAGAAGCGCAAGCAACCGCTGATCCCCGAGCAGTACGCGTCCTGACCGCCCTCAGCCGAGGGCGGCGCGAAGCTGCTCGACGCGTCGCACGGCCCTTCTCGTCGAGCTCGGCATCACCTGAAAACCTCGTTCGCGTCATCAAAATCTCATGGACCTCTCGTGGTCGAGGCATGACACGAACGAGGAGAAGGGGCGGCCGGGGGCGTGGGCCCAGTGTTGGGGTTGGGGTTGGGGTTGGGGTTGGGGTTGGGGTTGGGGTGGGGGTCAGGAGGGTAGGAAGCCTTCCAGGGCGGCCATCCGGCGGAACTGTTCCACGACGCTGGGGGTGACGTAGGCGGGGTCGAGCGAGCGATAGGCGGTGTCGACGTTCACACTGATCCGGCCGAACTCGCTCCAGCCACGGAACTCCTCCTTGGCGCCGATCTCGGCGGCGATCTGGCGAGCCGCATCCCATGCATCGACGCCGGCCGCGTGGCGGGCGGTGGCCGCCGCATCGACGAACGAGAGGTAGTCGCGCACGGCGACGATGCCGGCCTTGTCGGTGACCGGTCCGTGCCCGGGCACGACGGTGTCGACATCGAGCCCCAGCATCAGATCGCACGCCGCGACCCAGTTGCTCAGCGGGCCGGCCCACACGATGGGCGTGCCGTCGATGAACAGGATGTCGCCGGTGAAGACCGTCTGTGCATCAGGCACGTACGCGATCGTGTCGCCCCGCGTGTGCGCCGGCCCGACTTCGATCAGCTCGACCACCCGACCCGCAACGTCCAGCTCCAAGCGACCCTCGAACGTGCGCGTCGGCATTCGCACGGTGATGCCGTCGAAGTCGAACGCGCCGAAGAAGTGGCGGAACAACGCCCCCACCTCTCCTTCCGCCTTGTTCAACGCGGCCAGCATCGAGGGCGGCACCTCGGCCATCTCGTGCGCCGTCGCGGCCGATGCGATGATCTCGGGCGCGTCGACCAACTCGTTGCCGTAGCAGTGGTCGCCGTTGGCATGAGTGTTGACGAGCGTCGCGATCGGCGCGAAGTCCGTGAGCGGTTGCATCGATGCGAGCATCTCCGCCGTCAGCTTCAGATCGAACAGCGTGTCGACGAGCATCGACGCGCCGTCGCCGACGATGAGACCGGCGTTGCTCCAACCCCAACTGCCGTCGGGCTGCAGGTACGCGTAACACGCGTCACCGAGTTCGTGGAGTCCTTTGGCGTACGGCATGACCCGTATCTACCACGACGTAGTGTGTGCCTGTGAGCGAACTCCCGACTCGGCGGTTGGGCCGCACCGAGCACTGGTCGACCGTGGCCATCCTCGGCACCGCGGCGTACGGTCGCTCGAACCCGGACGACGTCGCCGCGAGCTTCCACGCGGCACTCGATGCGGGCATCAACCACATCGACATCGCGCCGGGCTACGGCCAGGCCGAGATACTGGTCGGGCCCCACGTGCCGGCCGTCCGCAACCGGATCTTCATCGGCGAGAAGTCCGGCGCCACCTCGGCAAGTCACGTTCGGCACCACCTCGAACGGTCGCTCAGCCGGCTGGGCTGCGACTACTTCGACCTCTACCAGGTGCACGGTGTCACCTCCATCGCCGACCTCGATCTGCGCGGCGAGGCGTTCGAGGCGATCCTCCGGGCCCGCGACGAAGGCCTCGTCCGGCACGTCGGCATCACGGGGCACGACTTCGGAACAGCCGCCGCGCAGCTGGAGGCAGTCAAGCGCTACGACCTCGACACGGTCATGCTCCCGGTCTACGCCGGAGCGCTCGCCAACCCTCGCTACGCCGCCGATCTCGCCGCACTCCTGGCCGAGGCAGAACGCCGCGACCTCGGTGTGCAGGCCATCAAGGTCGGAGCCCACCAGCCGTGGGGCGCGCGCACCCCGACCCACGCCTGTTGGTACGAGCCGTTCACCGACGCGGCGCTGCTCGCACGCGGGGTGCGTTTCACGCTCTCGACGCCCGGCGTGCACGTCTTCGCGACGAGCGGCGACCTCCGCCTCATCGGGCCACTGGTGGAAGCGGCGCGAAGCTACAGCCCGATGTCGCCCGCGGATCGCGATGCTCTGTTGCAGGAGGCGGGCGGCTGGCCGACGATCTTCCCTCTGATGGAACACGCCAAGGCGTAAAGGGTTAGGGGTTCATTGTGCGACAACTCAACGGCATCGACGTCAGCTTCTTGAACCTCGAGACCAACACGAACTTCGGGCACGTCAGCTCGGTGACGATCTACGACCCGGCGGGCGCGCCCGGCGGCGCCGGGCTGGAGGCCACCAAGGACATCGTCCTCGAGCGCATCGACCATCTCCTGCCCTTCCGGCGACGACTGGTCGAGGTGCCGCTCGGGCTCGATCTGCCGTACTGGATCGAGGACCCGGAGTTCGACATCGACTTCCACGTGCGTCACCACGCCGTGCCGCCGCCCGGCAACGCCCAGCAGCTCGCCGAAGCCGTCAGCCGGATCATCGCCCGGCCCCTGGACCGCACGCGGCCGCTGTGGGAGCTCTACGTGATCGAGGGCCTGGACAACGGGCGGCTCATCGCTCAGCTGACCAAGGTCCATCACGCCGCCATCGACGGCGCCGGCGGCGCGATGATGCTCGCCGCGCTCCTCGACACCGACCCTTCTGCCCGACCGAGCGGCACATCCGCAACATGGGAACCGGAGCCGATTCCGACCGACCAGGAGCTGTTGCGGATCACCGCGCTGGAGTACCTGCGACGTCCGG
Source organism: Actinomycetota bacterium (assembly GCA_043759015.1). Taxonomy (GTDB): domain Bacteria; phylum Actinomycetota; class Acidimicrobiia; order Acidimicrobiales; family Ilumatobacteraceae; genus UBA668. The sequence goes on along the minus strand of JAYVMH010000175.1, from coordinate 2,978 downwards.
AGAAGATCATCCGCCTCAGCGTGCGCGCGACCCGAGAGATGGCCGCCGCGACGCGCTCGGGTGGGATGCTGGCGATCGCCGACCTTCTCGCCCAACCGATGCCCGGCCCCCTCGGGCGGTTGATGCGCAACCGGCTCCGCTCCTCGCGCGGCACCGACGTGGACAGCCCTCCGGCATTGCCGCCGACGCGCGCGCCGCGCACGCCGTGGAACCAGGCGATCTCGGCGCACCGGCGGTTTGCGTACACCTCGGTGCCCCTCGAGGACGCCAAGACCATCCGGCGTGCATTCGGGTGCACGTTCAACGACGTGGTGATGGCCGTCTGCTCGGGCACGCTGCGTCGCTACCTCCTCCTCCACAAGTGCCTGCCCCCCGAGAGCCTGATCGCGATGGTGCCCGTCAGCGTGCGCACCGGAAAGGAGGACGACACGTACCAGAACCGGGTGAGTGCGCTGCTGGCCGACCTCGCCACCAACGAACCCGATCCCGTGAAGCGGCTCCGGCGCGTGCAGCAGAGCATGACGAAGGCGAAGGACCAGTTCGCGGCAATCCCCGCCGAGGCGTTGACGGACTTCACCCAGTTCGCGCCACCCGCCATCGCCGCGCGTGCGATGCGGATGTACAGCCGGCTGCGCATCGCAGACCGGATGAACCCTCCGTTCAACCTGGTGATCAGCAACGTGCCCGGGCCGCAGACACCGCTGTACTGCGCCGGTGCCAAGTTGCAGCACTTCTATCCGGTGAGCACCCTCGTGGACGGACAGGGCCTGAACATGACGGTGCAGAGCTACAACGGCAACCTCGACTTCGGGTTCGTCGCCGATCGCGATCTCGTACCCGACCTGTGGGTGATGACCGACATGTTGCACGCCGAGATGGCCGATCTCGTGCGCGTCGCCAAGGCCGTGATCGACCCCCTGATGCCCAAGACGCCGGCGAAGAGAGCACGAGCAAAGAAAGCACCGGCGAGGAAGAAGACGCCCGCCAGGAAGGTCGCCACGAAGGCGCCCGCAAAGGCCAGGAAAGCACCGGCCAAGAAGGCGCCCGCAAAGAAGGTCTCGGCGGCGTCCGCGCAAGCACGCCGGGCGGCGACACTCAGGATGCCGACGCGTCGACCGTGAGCCGGGCGGCGATCCGCTCGGCCATCATCGTCGTCGGCAGGTGAGTGTTCGCCCGCGGCACCCGCGGCATCACCGACGCGTCGCACACCCACAGCCGCTCGCGGCCGATGACGGCACCGCCGGCGTCGACCACCGCCCCCTCGTCGTCGACCGAACCCATGCGGCAGGAGCCGCTGGCATGCACGTAGTCGCCCACCGCCGCGCGCACACCTTCGTCCGACGCGTCGTACGGCAGCACCTCGGCGACGCGCTCCACCTGCTCGCACTGCGCGATCCGTTCCACGAGATCGGTGGCGGCGCGCATGCCTGACTGGTCGCGCTCGTCCTCGAGCATCGCGAAGTCGACGAGAGGGTCGAGATACGGGTCGTCGCTCGCCAGCGACACCGTCCCTGCGGAGTGCACCTTCATCAACGCGCCGAGAAGGATGCCCAACCCGGGCACGGCAGGATCGGCTTCGTTCATCGCGATCACCTGGAGATCGTTCGTGTCGCGGTGGGTCGCTCGCAGCAACGAGGTGACCACCACCTGTTCGGTGGTCGCCGCGAATCCTTCGCGCATCTGCAGCGCGACCGCGAACGACGGATGGTCCTGCAGGCCGAGCCCGATGCCGCTTCGGTCCACGCGACTGCGCAGCAGGATCGCCGGCGAATGGATCGCACCCGCACACACCACGACGCCACCCGCTTCGATCTCGGTTCCGTCGGCGAGGCGGACCCCGGTGGCGCGTCGGCCGTCGAACACGACCCGATCCACGAGCGCATCGCCGCGGATCGTCAGGTTCGGGCGTGAGCGGGCGGGTTCGAGGTAGACGTCGCTCGCCGACGCCCGTCGTCCGTCTGCGTCCACCGTGAGCACGGCGCGTTCCGCCGTCGGCTCGGCCGCCAGCAGCGCTCCCCCCAGCGAACCGATCTCGGCCCGTTCGAGCGCGCGCATCGGCCCGCGCACCCGAGCGAACCATGGCTGCACGTCGCGCCACGACCAGCCCGCACAACCGAGGCGCTCCCACTCGTCGTAGTCGCCGGGCTCGCCGGGCAGGACGATCATCGCGTTGATGGCGGACGAGCCACCGACGCCTCGTCCGCGCACATAACTCCGCGGTGCCTGGCCCCGCGTGCGGGTGGCGACGAGGTCGGGCCAGAAGCGACCAGGCTCGCGCATGGCTTCGAGGAACGATGGCCCCGAGATGGCCGGCGGCGTGTGCGACGAGTCCTGATCCGGCCCTGCCTCCAGCAGCAGCACCGAGCGGTTCGGTTGCTCGCTCAGCCGCGCCGCAAGCACCGCGCCGGCAGATCCGGCGCCGACCACCACGACGTCGACCCGGGCCTCCATGCCGTCAGAACGGGTTGGTGTGCGCCGGCAGCCCGGCAAGATGGGCACTGTCGTTGTAGCGCACGAGCCGCCACATGTTCGGCCGCACGAGCACGAGTTCGGTGATCGACGTGTTGAGCGTGCTGATCTCGAAGGCGCCCATCGCCGGTGCCCGCATCACGAGCCGCAGGATGGAGTCCACGACGCCCCCGTGGCACGCGACCACGATCGTGGACCCCTCGTGGGCTTCGACCGTGCGGCGCAGCGCGTTGCCGACGCGAAACTGGAACGCGGCGATCGTCTCGCCTCCGGGGAACGTCGTCGCGAACGGGTCGTGCGAATCCCATCCCTTCGATGCCTCCGGGTATCGGTCGGAGAACGCCGTGTAGGACAACCCGTCACAGTCCGGGCCCGGATCGTGCTCACCGAACCCGTCGTCGCGACCGATCGGCAGGTCGCCGAGCGACGGCGCGATGATCTGCGCGGTCTCGAACGCACGCGGGTACTGGCTCGCGATCAGCACGTCGGCAGTGAGCTCCGGGTTCGCC
>JAYVMH010000174.1:0-3441 GCA_043759015.1 Actinomycetota bacterium | reverse complement strand
CGAGCACGGTCAGGGCGGAAACGACCCTGCGGCGCCGACCCGGGCCGGGACGATCGAACCGTTCGACGAGCAGCACGTGCCGCTGGCGGACAGTGGTCAGCGCCACCGTGGCGACGTCCAGCCCGCACCGGCGGCCCAGTGTCATCGCCACGAACTCGCCCTGGACGATGGGGTAGGTGTCGGCCGTCGAGGAAAACTTGGCGATCAGGTGTGACGCGCCGTCGCGTAGCAACGCTTTCGGCCGGGCACCACCGATCGACGTGCCGTGGAGCAGGGCGTCGGTGAGCCGGGCGGGCAACGTCCTGCCTTCCTCGATGAGGCGCGCCGCGTCGACGAGGTCGTCGAGCGTTGCGTCGTCGACGTCGCGGGGCGCGTACTCGGTACTCGACCGTTGGAAGTCGAGTGCTCCGATACGGTCCGATCCGGAAGCCAGGAGGTAGGTGAACTCGGGGAGCTCGGCGAACCCGGCGTCGAGCCGGTAGTTGATGAGTCGCCGCCCCCACGAGTCGGGCATGGCGTCGTCGATGCACAACGGTAGTCGGTCACCGTCGAGGGGTAGCAGAGGCGGCGTACCGCGCAGCGGCAGCTCGGGCTCGAACACGGGCACCGCGCCGGGACGGTTGCGGAACGACTGGGCGTAGGTGAACGTGATCGGTCGACCCTCGTCGAGACGGCCGCACACGACCGGTTCAACTGCGTCGGGCAGCCACATCCAGACGAACAGTTCCTTGGGTGAACGGTCCGAGAGGTCAGAAATTGTCATCGACCGGTCTTCCCACCTGGCGTGCGCGTCCCGGTAGGAGCGCCAGTTCGGCCCGTTGGTGGGCGGCGTGGCGCCGCCTGGTCGTCTCGTCCTCGAACAGGGGTACGCCCACCAGCGTTGCTGCTTCGAAGAACGTCCCGATCGAAACGCTCGGGTCGCCGTGCTCGACCTTGGAGATCGTCGCGCGGGACACCCCGGCTCGTTCGGCGAGGTCGGCGGTCGTCCAGCGACGCCGTAGACGCGCCACCCGAATCGATTCGCCCAGAACATGGATCGCGTCGCGGGCAAGCGGCGAGCCGTCCCGACGAACCATGTCCACGATAGTAGACCGTATGGAACGCAGCGTCAACAATAATGTACCTCACGACTGTGGGAGGCTCCCCCGATCTCGCCCAATGAGCTCACCGTTGCTTCCTGCACGAAGTCGTTGGCCAGCTCGAGGCGACCCAACAGGATCCGGATGTGACCTCGGCCGGCCCCTACGTCCTGGACCGCCAGGCCCGAGGGCGCGCGGACCAGATCGTCGACAGACTCTCGGCCGACCTGCGCACCGCATTCCCGACGATGCATGGGCTCTCACCCAGCAACTCAAGGTACATGCGCCGGCTGGCCTCCGCCTGGCCTGATCGGTCGTCTTGCCTACGACTCGTAGGCAAGATCCCCTGGGGCCACAACCAGACGCTCCTCGACAAGCTCCATGCCGCTGACCTGCGGGAATAGTACGCCGCTCAAGCGGTCGAGTTCGGATGGTCACGGGCGGTGCGCGAGCACCAGATCATGGGGGGTCTGCACCAGCGCCCCGCGACCGCCAACTCGAACTTCGAGCGGGTCCTTCCCTCGACACGGCGACATGTACGTCTATTCTTGCCGCATCGCCCGAATAGGCGTACACTTCGAGCATGGCTCGGACCGCTACAACCGAGATGCTTCCCATCTGGCGAAGCGAGGCTCAGCCCGCCGTCCTGTACGCCGCGCTCTACCTTCCCGGGGCCACCGCCTCGTCGGTCTCGGCCCGCTTCGACCTCACGCGGCAGCAGGTCGGGAAGGAGATCCATCGCCTCGAACGGGCCGGCATCATCAAGCTCACGCGGATTGGGCGCAACGCTGTCGTCTCCATCAACGCTGACCATCCGGCCGTCGGCGGCCTGCGACCGCTCGTCGACCTCACGATCGGCCCCTTCGTCGACCTCTCCACGTTGTACAACCACGAAGGCGTCGTTGTCGTGTACGTGTTCGGGTCGTGGGCGCGCCGACACCTCGGCGAACCCGGACCGCCACCCCAAGATCTCGACGTACTCGTCGTCGGCACAGCTGGGCGCTACGACATAGAAGACGCCTGCCTGGCCATCTCCGGAAGGCATGGCATCGACGTGAACCCGATCACCGTCATCGCCGACGAGTTCGAGCACCCTGACACCGACTCCATCCTGGCCAGTATCGTCCAGGGCGAGCTCGTGGAGGTCCGACGCTGAAACGCTCGACGAAGGCCTGCGTCGAGCAGCACTTCCCCGACAAGGTGAAAGTCGGCACCGCCGTCCCCGCGGAAGCGTGGTTCGATGCCGCAGGCGCTCACCTCGCCTCGGCACGCACGGTCTTCGCCAGCGATCCGGCCAGCGCTGCCACGCTCGGGTGGCTCGTCATGCACAAGACGGCCAGGGGGATAATCGCCGCCGGCGGCCTCCGGCTAGAGGAAGAGACGCACGGCAAGATCGTCGACTTCCTGTGCTGTGTCTTCGACGAGCTCACCGACCTCGAACGCGGCGTTGTGCGGGCGGCGAGCACCGGTCGCAACACGATGTCGTACGACGACCCGCGCCAGGTGAACCCACACGCTGCGGAGCAGGTGCTCGCCCTCGCCGAGCGGCTACTCACAGCCGCCCGAAGCGATTCGAAGGTCGCTCCGCCGAAACGACGCATCCCTCCACCGCCTTCGAACGCATAAGACCTCGGGGCCAGAACGCGAAGAGCTCCCGGACCGACACGCGACCCGGGAGGCTTCTGTGGCGAAAGGCCGCTCCTTGAGCGGCCGGGTGGATCAGCCGGGCGCGGCGAGGCACCGGTGGTTGTCCCCGATCTGCACGTCGAGTGTCAGGTGCTCGGCGTCCGCGGGCGCCACCTCGAACACGACCGTGCCGCCCTTCGTGGAACCCTTCGAGATGCCGACATCACGCACGTCGGCGCCGTTGACGCGGAACGCGTCGGGGGTCGTAGCGGTCGACTCGTCGAACTCTGACCGCACTGGGTTCGTTGAAGGCTCGGGATGCGACTGCGGTGATAATCCCCGCTATCACCGGCGACTCGCTACCCCGAGCCCCACCCGATCGGGAGCGCTTCAATTCGCGTCCGAAGCTCGTCCTCAGTGGTGGTGCCCTCCGCCACGGCGCTCTCGGCCACGTTGAGGAAGAGGTCGCAAGCCGTGAGCCGGCCGAAGGTGCGTGACCGGCTCCGCACCGTGTCGAGCAGGACGGAGGCCAGATCGGCGAGCCGGCTGTGCTCCTCGGCTCGCTCGTCGACGGCCCGGCCCGTTAGTCCACGTCGCTCTGCCAGCTGTTCAGTGCCTGCTGCCACGACGCCACATCGGGGTGGGTGTAGTCGAGGGCATTGGCTTGATCGATGGCCTGGCGCAACAAGCTGGTCGCTTCCGGGACCCGACCCACCGACCGGTACGAGCTGGCGAG
>JAYVMH010000173.1:0-7468 GCA_043759015.1 Actinomycetota bacterium | reverse complement strand
CGGGGTCGTGGCGGTGTCCGGGTCCATGATCGCGGCCAGACTAGCCGCCCGTTGTGGCCGTCGGCCCGGTGATGGCGTACCGTTCGCGTGTGGCGCAGGTTCGGCTGGAACACATCACCAAGACGTTCGGGTCAGGTGCCGACGCAGTCGCCGCGGTGGTCGACGTATCGCTCGACATCGCACACCACGAGTTCATGATCCTCCTCGGACCCTCGGGGTGTGGGAAGAGCACGCTCCTGCGCATGGTCGCCGGTCTCGAGGACCCGACCGCGGGCGATGTGTACATCGGCGACCGACGCGTGAACGACGTGGCGCCCAAGGAACGCGACGTGGCGATGGTGTTCCAGAGCTACGCCCTCTACCCTCACAAGACCGTTGCCGCGAACATCGAGTTCCCGCTCAAGGTGCGCGGTGTGGCCAAGACCGAACGCGAAGCGTCGGCGCGCCGGGCAGCGGAGGTGCTCGGCCTCGGCGATCACCTGAAGCGCAAGCCGGGCCAGCTCAGCGGCGGGCAACGCCAACGCGTGGCGCTGGCTCGCGCGATCGTGCGCAACCCGGCCGTGTTCCTGATGGACGAACCGCTGAGCAACCTCGATGCCAAGCTGCGTGGCGACACCAGGGCCGAGCTGGTCGATCTGCACCGCCGGCTGGACAGCACGTTCATCTACGTCACCCACGACCAGGTCGAGGCGATGACGATGGGCACCCGCGTCGCCGTGCTCAGCGACGGCCGACTGCAGCAGCTCGGCACGCCGCAGGAGGTGTACGAGCGACCCGCCACGGCGTTCGTGGCCCAGTTCATCGGCACGCCGCCGATGAACCTGCTGCCGCCTGGATTGCTGGGCAGCGACCACGTTCGCGTGGGCATCCGCCCCGAGCACCTCGAGCTGCGGGCGGGTGGCCGGTTGCAGGCGACCGTCCGCCAGGTGGAGCACCTCGGGCACGAAGTGCTGCTCATCGCCGACACGGGCGGGCACCGCGTCGTCGCCCGCCTGGACCCCACCGCCTTCGTGCCCGCGGTCGGTGACCCGGTCGCGTTCGACGCCGAGCCCGGACGCTTGCACCACTTCGACTCGGCCTCGGGGGAGCGCGTGCCGTGAATCGTCTCATCTCGAGGCGCCGTGTCCGCGATGTGCCCTGGGCGCTGGCGATGCTGCTGCCGAGCCTGGCGCTGATCATCGTGTGGACCGTGTACCCGTTGGTCAAGGCGATCGAACAGGGGCACTTCAAGTGCGACGTCACCGGTCGCCGCTGCACGGATCAGGGTTGGGGCCGCTACTGGGACGTGTTCCAGAGTCGCGAGTTGCAGCATTCGCTGGGCGTGTCGCTGAAGCTGATGGTGCTCACCGTTCCTACCGGGCTCCTGCTCGGCATCGCGTTGGCCGTGCTGGCCGACAAGCACCTGCGCGGCATCGGCATCTTCCGCACGATCTTCTCCAGCACCGTGGCCACCAGCGTCGCGGTCGCCAGCCTGGTGTGGTTCGTGCTCCTCCAACCGCAGATCGGTGTGCTCGCCGACCTGCTCAGCGGATGGTTCCCGGTGCTGAAGAACCCCGGACTCCTCAACGACCCGGGCACGGCGTTGTTCGCCGTCGCGCTGAGCAGCATCTGGGCGAACCTCGGGTTCACGTTCATCATCATCACCGCTGCGTTGCAGAGCGTGCCCCGCGATCTCTACGAGAGCGCGTACGTCGACGGGGCGAGCAGCGCGCGTCGCTTCACCAACGTGACCATCCCGATGATCGCCCCCACGCTGCTGTTCGTGGCCGTCGTGCTCACCACCCGCGCCCTGCAGACCTACGGCGAGATCGCCCTGCTCACCAGTGGCGGCCCCAACCCGCAGAAGAGCACCACCACGATTCCGTACCTGATCTACGGCAGGACCTCGATCATCCACAACGACATCGGCACCAAGTCCGCTGCCGCAGTGCTGCTGTTCGTGCTCTCGCTGATCCTGGCCCTGGTGCAGTTCCGAGGGCTCGAGAAGCGAATCCACTATGGCAGCTGACACCGTTCGCGGCGCCCGCAAGCTCGGCCGCTACTCGCTGCTGATCCTGCTCGCCGTCGTGGTGCTCTTCCCGATCTACGCGGTCGTGATGCAGGCGCTGAAGTCCGGTCCCGATTCGCTCGACCATCCCCGCTCGCTGCTGCCCGTGGACCTCACGTTCTCCACCATCCGCGCGGCCTGGTCGCAGGGCCAGCTCGGTCGGCTGATGCTCAACAGCGTCTTCGTCTCGGTGCTGGTGACGATCGGTGTGGTCATCACCAGCCTGCTCGCCGCCTACGCGTTCGCGTTCTTGCAGTTTCCTTTCAAAGGTCCCTTGTTCCTCGCCGTGCTGGCAACGATGCTGGTGCCGAGCGAGGTCACCGTGGTCTGGAACGAGCGCACGGCCGATTCTCTTGGCTGGATCAACAGCTACCAGGGTCTCATCGTGCCGTCGCTCGCCAGCACGTTCGGTGTGTTCCTGGTCCGCCAGATGTTCTTGCAGCTCCCGGGGGAGCTGCGCGAAGCCGCCGCGCTCGACGGAGTGGGGCATCTCCGCTTCCTGCGCGAGGTGGCAGCGCCGCTGAGCCGCCCTACGCTCGGGGCACTCGGGTTGTTCACCTTTCTCGGCACCTGGAACGCCTACCTCTGGCCCTCGCAGGTGATCCGTGGCGATCGAGCGCACGAAACGGTGCAGATCGGGCTCGAGCGCCTGACGTCCCACGACATCAGCAAGATCAATCTCGTCACAGGAGGACTCGTGGTGGCTGCACTCCCCATCTTCATCATGCTGGTCGCGTTCCAGCGACAGCTCGTCCGAGGCCTCACCGCGGGGGCGGTGAAGGGTTGATGCGCACGCGAACCTTCCGCTCCTTCGTCGCGCTGTCGCTGATCGGTCTGCTCGGCGCCTGCAACGGTGGCGGCAGCATCACCGGCGGCAACGTCACCACCACCAGCGGCGCTGGCAACCCCTCGCAGCCGACCACCCCCACGTCGGACTCCTCCGCGACGCCCACGACCGCAGTGGTCGTCGACGACCTTCCCGACTGCCCGACCGACAAGCTCCCGGCGTCGGGCGGCCCCGTGAACATCAAGTTCTGGCACGGCATGGGCGGCGACCTCGACAAGCAACTGACCAAGCTCACCGACGCCTACAACGCCAGTCAGACCAAGGTGAAGGTGACGCTCACGCAGGGCAGCTACGAAGCGACGCTCGACAACTACCTGCAGGCGAGCCAGGGCAACCGACCCGACCTCGTCCAGCTCCCTGAGTACACCGTGCAGTCGATCATCGACACCAAGAGCACCGTGTCGATCAGCAAGTGCATCAAGAACGACGACTACGACACATCGGCGTTCCTGAGGAGCGGACTTGCCGCCTACGCCACCGCCGGGATCCAACGGGCGATGCCGTTCAACATCTCCAACCCGGTGCTGTTCTACAACAGGCGTGTGTTCGCCAAGGCAGGTCTGGACCCGAACAAGCCCCCCACCTCGCTCGATGAACTGCAGGCGATGAGCCGCAAGATCGTCGACTCCGGCGCGTCCACCTACGGTCTCGCCCTCGAATCCGGGTTCGACTCCGGTGGCGGCTGGTACGTCGAGCAGTGGTTCTGCAAGGCCCAGCAGTTCTATGTGGACGGCGACAACGGCCGCACGGCCCGCGCCACGAAGGTGCTCTACGACAACCAGACCGGCATCGACGTGCTCACCTTCCTGCAGACGATGCTGACCGACAAGCTGGCCGTCAACATCGGCGACAACACCGGAACGGGGTACGACAACCTGCTCAAGCTTGCCGATCAGAAGGAGCCGGCGGCGATGACGATCAACACCTCGGCGGCGCTCGGTCAGGTGCTCCAGGTGCTGGGCACCACCGGGCAGTTCCCGAACATCAGCGCTGAGGATGTTGGCATCGGCCCGATGCCGGGCCCCGACGGCAAGCCGGGGATGTTCATCGGTGGCGCCGCGCTGTGGGTCGTGAACTCGGGCGACCCGGCGAAGACCTCGGCGACGTGGGACTACCTGAAGTACCTGGACGCCGCTCAGCAGCAGAGCCAATGGGCAGCAGCCACCGGGTACGTGCCGGTGCGCGGCGACGCTCGCGACCTGGACCCGTACAAGGCCACGCTGGCCAAGGACCCGCGGTTCGGCGTCGCCTACCAGCAGCTGGAAGCCACGCCCGATCTGCCGACGTCCGTCGGGCCCGTCGTGGGTCCGCTCCGTGAGATCCGAACGGTGCTGGCCAACTCGGTGGCGGCGATCTTCGGTGGCGCCGATGTGAAGGCGTCGCTCGCTGATGCGGCCAAGCAGTCCGACGCGCTGATCACCGACTACAACGCCCGCAACTGACGACAACGCCCGCAACTGAGATCGCGGGTGGCGGTAACGTGGGCGGCATGGCTTCCCCCTTCCCGGCCCTCGACGGGTCCGCGCCCAAGCTCCAACAGTTCGATGCCGCTCCGGAACTTGGCATCGACCCGTCCAAGCGCTACACCGCGACGATGGAGACGAGCATGGGCACGCTCGTCGTCGCCCTCGACGCGATCAATGCACCGCTCACCGTCAACAACTTCGTGTTCCTCGCCGCTCACCACTACTACGAGGGCGTCATCTTCCACCGCATCATCAGCGGCTTCATGTGCCAGGGCGGCGACCCCACCGGCACCGGCCGTGGCGGGCCCGGCTATCGCTTCAACGACGAGTCGGTGAAGCCGCGCTACCAGCTCGGTTCGCTGGCGATGGCCAACTCCGGCCCGAACACGAACGGCAGCCAGTTCTTCCTCATCAGCGGCCCCAGCGGTGTCGGCCTGCCCCCGCAGTACAACCACTTCGGTCAGGTCGTGAAGGGTCTCGAGATCGTCGATGCGATGCAGCGCGTGGACACTGATCGCAACGATCGTCCGCGCGAAGACGTGGTCATCCACTCCGTCTCGATCGCGGTCGCGGACTGACACCCCAACACGTCTCGCTCGCCGAGGCGCGACGGATCGCCCTCGCCGCGCAAGGCTTCGCCGAACCGCGCCCCAACGGCCGTGTGGACCGCCGCCACCTTCGCCGCGTGCTCGATCGGATGGGCGTCATCCAGATCGACTCGGTGAACGTGCTCGTGCGCAGCCAGGAACTGCCGCTGTTCGCACGGCTCGGGCCGCACCCCCGCACCCTGATCGCCGACGCGACCGCTGCCGGCGAGCTGTTCGAGTACTGGGTCCACGAGGCGAGTCACGTGCCCACCGAGCACCATCACCTCCATCGATGGCGGATGCAGGGGGATCACAAGTGGTCGCGCTACTGGGATCTCACCCGTCGCCGGCCCGGCTACATCGAGCACGTCCTGCGACACATCGAGGCCCACGGTCCGGTGGCGGCCGGCGATCTCGGTGAACGCGTGGGAAAGAAGGGCCAGTGGTGGGATTGGGATGACGCCAAGATCGCCCTCGAGCACCTTTTCTGGCACGGCCAGGTCACCGCCACCCGCCGGACGAACGACTTCGCCCGGCTGTACGACCTCTCCGAGCGGGTGCTGCCCGAACCCGTCGTCCAACGGCCTCCGACCCCCGAGCCCGAGGCCCGCAAGGAGCTGCTCGTGCTCGCCGCCCGACACCACGGCGTCGGCACGATGAACGACCTCACCGACTACCACCGGCAGAAGAACGCGCCGTGCAAGCCGCTGCTCGACGAGCTCGTCGAGGAAGGTCGTCTGCTCTCCGCGACCGTGCAGGGGTGGGACCGGCCGGCCTACCTGCATCCCGAGGCGCGTGTACCGCGCGTGGTGTCGGCGTGCGCGATGCTCAGCCCGTTCGACCCGGTGTGCTGGAACCGCGACCGCTCCGAGCGACTCTTCGGGTTCCACTACCGCATCGAGATCTACACCCCGGCGCCGAAACGGGTGTACGGCTACTACGTGCTGCCCGTGCTGTGGGGCGACTCGTTGGTCGGTCGGTTGGACATGAAGGCCGATCGGCCCAACGGTACGTTGCAGGTGCGGGGTGCGTTCGCCGAACCCGGTGCACCCCGCGACGCGATCGCCCACGACCTCGCCGTCGAACTGCGGTCGATGGCCGGTTGGCTCGGGCTGCACCGGGTGGACGTCGCTGATCGGGGCGACATGGCGGCCGCGTTGAAGGGGTGCCTGACCGGTACCTGACAGGTCGGTACGCTCGGGCCCGATGTCCGATCCCGAACCCGAACCCGACGCAACCCTCGACCCGGAACACCTGCCGCGGTGGGTGTGGAAGGCGGTCGCCGTGTTCTGGGGCGGCGCGCTGCTGGCGTTGGCACTGCGCTCGGTGTGGGCCAGCCTCCACTCGCTGACCATGCTGCTGCTGGTGGCCCTGTTCCTCGCGCTGGCGATCGAGCCGGGCACGAACGCACTCGCCAAACGCGGCTGGCGCCGCGGCACGGCAACGTTTGCCATCCTCCTCACCGTGGTGGTCGTGGTGCTCGTGTTCGTGGGCGCGATCGCCACGCTCGTCGGCCAGCAGGTTGCCGACCTCGCGGGTAACACCGAGCGGTACGTCACGCGAACCGTGAACTTCGTCAACGACGTGTTCGGCGCGCACCTGAAACCGAACAAGATCATCGATTCGATCCAGCGGCCGAACGGCCCCGTGCAGCGGTTCATCAAGAGCCAGCAGGGCAAGGTCGTCGACCTGTCGGTGACCGCGCTGACGTTCATCGTGGAGCTGTTCTCGGTGATGTTGTTCACCTTCTATCTCGTTGCCGACGGACCCAAGCTGCGTCGCTCGATCTGCAGCCGGCTGCCCGCGTCGCGGCAGCGGCGGGTGCTCGACGGCTGGGAGCTGGCGATCGACAAGACGGGCGGCTACCTGTACAGCCGGGTGCTGCTGGGCGGGCTTTCGGCAACTTCTCACTGGGTGGCGTTCTTCATCATCGGGGTGCGTGCGCCGCTCGCTCTTGCCCTGTGGGTCGGTGTGGTCAGCCAGTTCCTGCCCGTGATCGGCACCTATCTGGCCGGCGCGCTTCCCGTGCTCGTCGCCTTCCTCGATTCACCGGGTGAGGCCCTCGTCGCGCTGATCTTCATCGTCGTGTACGTGCAGATCCAGGACTACGTGTTCCTGCCGCGCATCACCCGTCGCACGATGAAGATCCACCCCGCCATCGCCTTCGGGTCGGCCCTCGCCGGCGCCGCAGTACTCGGTGCTGTCGGCGCCGTGCTCGCGATTCCCGCCGCGGCCATGATCCAGGCACTGGTCAGTGAATCGGGCACTCGTCACGAAGTGATCGACACGCACCTGACCATGATCGTGCCCCGCGCCCGACGATCCGAGCGGCGAGCGCGCAGGAAGCATCCAGCCGCGAGGGACGATGATGGCGTCACCTGACGACTTCGCGCCGGTCGCGATCACCACGCGAAGCGGGTTCGACGAGTCCGTTCACTTCGGTGCGGTCGTCGCGCTCGGCGCGCACGGCGGCATCGAGTTCGCAATCGGGAACCCCGCTGCCGTCGTGTACCCACGATCA
>JAYVMH010000172.1:0-17236 GCA_043759015.1 Actinomycetota bacterium | reverse complement strand
CCTCGTCGCTCTTGGGGATGAACAGCATGACCAGCACACCCGCCAACGGCAGGAACGTGCCGAGGCTGAGGAGCCATGTTTGGTTGTGAATCATCGTTTGTCCCTCTAGCTGTTGACGAGAACGAGTACAAGCGCACCGACTGCTGCGGCACCGAACAGCAACGCTCCGTACAGACTGACCTTGCCTGATTGCACCGGTTGCAGCGCGCCACCGGCGCCGCGTGCGGTTGTACCACTGCCATCGACCAGACCGTCGACGAGACGTTGGTCGATGTTGTTGTAGACCCACTCGCCCGTGCGCCGGCCTTTGCGGCCGACCGCGTTGACGATGCCATCGAGGATGTTCTGGTTGGTCCAGTACGCCGCCTGGGCGATGGGGTGGGCGATCGACTTCACGATCACGCCCTCGTAGAGCGCATCGAGGTAGTACTTGTTGACCAGGAACCGGTGACCTGCCCCGAGCACGGGGTTGCGCTCGGTGAGCCCCTTGAACGGCGACGACGCCTTCTCCCAGACTTGTTTGCAGAGATAGAGGCCGACCGCGAAGCCCGCGGCGACGAGCAGGACGCTCGGCAGGGCGTTCGGCAACGAGAACGCCGGCCCCGCGGGGATGCTCTCGTCGATCTTGAGCCCGATCGACGATTCCATCCAGCCCGTGAACTTCTCGATCTTGAACGGCGCGGCGTTGAGGTAGCCCGCGACGGCGGCGAGCGTGGCGAGCACGAGGAGCGGCACAGTGATCTGCCACGGCGAGTCGTCGGGCGCGAACGGTAGCGGCTTGCCGTGTACGACCGGTGCATGTCCGTGATCATTCGCGTCGTGTGTGTCATGAACTTCATGACCGTCGACGAAGTGGGCCGCGGCGCCACGCGGCTTGCCGAAGAACGTGAGGTACGTCGCCCGCGTCATGTACGCGGTGGTCATGAAGGCGCCGGCGAGGCCGACGATCCAGAACACCCTGTAGTCGTTGTTCCTGGCCGAGTCGATGATCTCGTCCTTGGAGAAGAAGCCACTGAAGAACGGAATCCCACACAGCGCCGCGGTGCTGACGATCCACGTCCAGAACGTGACCGGCATCTTCTTGCGCAGGCCACCCATGTCCTGCTTCATGTCGAAGCTGTGGTGGCTCCCGGTGTGGGCCACCGAACCGGCGCAGAGGAAGAGGCAGCACTTGAAGAACGCGTGGGTGAAGATGTGGAACACCGCAGGCACCCAGGCACCGACACCGAGACCCATCATCATGTAGCCCAGTTGGCTGACCGTGGAGTACGCGAGCACCTTCTTGATGTCGTTCTGTACGAACGCCAAGCCGGCAGCGATCAGGATCGTGATGCCGCCGATCACTGCGATCAGGTTGACGTGATGGCCGGCAAGGTTGATGTCCAACCCCGTGTGGAACACCGGATACAGGCGGGCCACGAGGAACACACCGGCGACGACCATCGTGCTGGAGTGCAGCAGTGACGACACCGGCGTGGGGCCCGCCATCGCATCGGGCAGCCACGTGTGCAATGGGAACTGACCGCTCTTGCCGATGGCCGCGATGAACAACGCCACCGCCGTCCACATCAACATGTTGTGGCTGCCGGTGAAGCTGGCTGCCGACTCGTTGATCGTCTTGATGTCCAGCGAGCCGAACACGGCGAGCAACATCGCGGTGCCGACGAGCAACCCCATGTCGCCGGTGCGCACGGTGAGGAACGCCTTCAACGCCGCAACGCTGTTGGCCTCCTCTTCCCACCAGTGGCCGATGAGCAGGAACGAGCAGAGACCCATGATCTCCCAGCCAAGAATGAACTGGAGCATGTTCGGGGCGAGCACCATCGTGAGCATGCCGGCGGAGAAAAGGGTGATGCTGGCGAAGAAGTGGGTGTAGCGCCGATCGCCCCGGACGTACTCGGTGGAGTAGATCTGCACGAGGGTGCTGATGAACGCGACGAGGATCAGAGCCATCACGGCGAGGCCGTCGATGTGCTCGCCGATGGCGAACTTGAAGCCGCCGGCGGACATCCACGTCTTGGTCTTGATGATCGCCTCGGCCTCCGCGTTGCCCCGCACGTGGAGGATCCACTGGTAGGCCGAGCCGACAGCGATCACGAACGAGGCGAGCATGCTGGCGATGCCGATCTCGCTGCCACCGCGGGGCATCTGCTTGCCGAAGAAGATGATGAGGAAGAACGCGACCGCGGGGATGAGCGGGATGAGCCACGCGTGCTCGAGGAACCAGCCGGCTGCCGCAGCAGTTTCAGCGAACATGCGTCAGCCCTTCATTTCCGACAGATCGTCCAGCGAGATGCTCTTGCGGTTGCGATAGATCAGCAGCAACATCGCCAGACCCACGCCGACCTCGGCAGCGGCCACCGCGATGATGTACAGCGCGAAGACGCTGCCCTCGCTGTTGCCGTTCAGCCGATCGAACGCGAGCAGGTTGATGTTCACCGAGTTGAGGATGAGCTCGATGCTCATCAGCACCATCACCGCGTTCTTGCGCGTCAGCACCCCGTACACGCCCATGCAGAACAGCAGGGCGGCGAGGATGAGGAACTCGTTGACCAACATGACGTCAATCCTTCCGGGCCAGCACGATGGCACCGATGACCGCGGCGAGCAGCACGAACGACAGTGCCCAGAAGGGCAGGAGATACGGCTTGAAGATCAGATCGCTGACGGTCTTGGTGCTGGTCGGCACGCCGCCGGCGGGCAGTTTGTCGTCCGAGTAGCCCTTCATCAGCACGTAGGCCAACACGCCGAACAGCAACAGCGCGACCGGGGCAGCGATGGCGGCGTTCTTGTTGTTGAGATCGGTGTCGCGACCGAGCTTGGCGCGGGTGAGCATGACGCCGAAGAGGAACAGCACCATGACGGCGCCGATGTACACGAGCACCTGGGTGACGGCAACGAACTCCGCCGCGAGCAGGATGTACTGCGCGGCCGCGCCCGCCATCACCAGCACCAGCGAGAGCGCTGCATGCACGACGTTGCGGCTGGCGATCACGCCCACCCCGGCGAGCACCATCAGCAGGGCGATGATGCCGAAGCCGATGTTCTGCGCGACCAGGATGTCGGAGGCGAGCACCATCACTTGCCCTTCTTCTCCGCGCCGGCTTCCAACGCAGGAGCCTCCGGCACCGTTTCCATCCACTCGCCGAGCTTGGTCTTGTCGTGCAGGAGGTCGGCGATCTTCGGTTCGGAGTACTCGTACTCCGGACTCCAGAACAGCGCGTCGAACGGACAGACGTCCACGCAGATGCCGCAGTACATGCACAGCGCGTAGTCGATGTCGAAGCGGTCGAGCTTGTTCACCTTCCGCGGCGCACCGCCGGCGCGGCGAGGCGGCGCAAGCTCCTTGTGGCCTTCGATGTAGATGCACCAGTCGGGGCAGCTGCGCGCGCACAGCATGCAGGCGGTGCAGTTGTCTTCGCGAAGCGCGATGACACCACGGGCACGAGGGGGTGGCGTCTCCTTCTCGTGTGGGTACTGCACCGTCGCGGCGCCGCCACCGAGCTTCTTGGGCTTGATGGTCTGCATCATGGTGTTCAGCGTGACGCCGAGACCCTTGATCAGGCCCTTCCCCGGGACGTCCGGCAGCTTCGGCATCAGAACGCCACCTTCAGGATCGCGGTCAGCATGATGTTCAGCAACGACACCGGGATGAGCACCTTCCAGGCGAACCGCTGCAGCTGGTCCTCACGGAACCGCGGGTAGCTGAAGCGCACCCACATGATGATGCCCGAGAGCACGATCATCTTCGTGACCATCACGATCGGGCCGACGACGTTCATCGAGTTCGCGATGCTGCCGATGTCGTTCGCGTGCCACCCGAACCAGCTGAACGGCACGCCCCACCCGCCGAGGAACAGCACGCTCGCGATGAGGGCGAACACCCCGGCGGTGGCGAACTCGGCGATGAAGAAGATGAGGAAGCGGAAGCCGGAGTACTCGGTCATGTAGCCGGAGACGAGCTCGGACTCGGCGATCGGCATGTCGAACGGTGTCTGGGTGAGCTCGGCCTGCACGGCGATCATGAACACGAGGAACCCGACGAACTGGGTGGCGATGTACGGGAAGCCGAGGCCGTGCCAGCCGAAGATGGCGTCGCTGTTCTGCTTCACCACGATCTGCTGCAGGTTCATCGTGCCGGCCTGGATGACAACCCCGAGCACCGCGAGCACCATCGGCAGCTCGTATGCGATCAGCTGGCCTGCCGCCCGTAGACCGCCGAGCAACGAGTACTTGTTCGCCGAGCTCCAGCCGGCCATCAGGATGCCGAGCGTGCTGATGCTGCTGACCGCGAGCATGTAGAACACGCCTGCGTCGAAGTTCGTGAAGTACGCGTCGGGCCCGAACGGCACGACCGCCACGAGGAGGAACGTGCTCACCAGCACCACCAGCGGCGCCATGCGGAAGATCCGCGTGTCGGCCCGCTCGGGCGAGATGTCTTCCTTCTGCAGCCACTTGCCGACTTCGGCGAACAGCTGCAGCGAGCCGTAGGGGCCGGCTTCCATCGGGCCCAGACGACTCTGCATGAAGCTCATCATCTTGAAGAGGAACAGGTACACGATCGTGCCCGCGGGCAGCAGCACGGCAACCGTGCCACCGAGGACGCGCAGCAGCGACTGTGCCCAGTAGGGGAAATGAACCGCGAACATCACCGGTCGATGTCTCCCAGGATGAAGTACAGCGAGGCGAGGATGGAGATGACGTCGGGGACGTACACGCCACGTAGCACCCACGGCACGATGGAGATGTTGTTGAAGCTCGCCGAACGGATCTTCACTCGGAACGGACCCAGGTCGCCCTTGCTGACAACGTAGTAGCCCATCTCGCCGAGCGGGTTCTCGGTGCTCACCCAGGCCTCACCCTCGGGCACCTTGATGATGCGCGGGACCTTGGCCATGATCGGCCCGCTCGGAATGCCATCGAGCAACTGATCGACGATCATCGTCGATTCGCGGGTCTCCTGCAGGCGGATCCAGCAGCGGGCGAAGCTGTCGCCATCCGGGTGGGTCCAAACCTTGAAGTTCACCTTGTCGTAGGCGAGCGGGAGCTTCTGGTCGCGACGAAGATCCCAGTCCACGCCGCTGGCGCGCAGGTTCGGTCCGCTGAGGCCGTACTGCTTGGCCACCTCCGGAGGGATCACCCCGATGCCACGGAGGCGACTCTGGAAGATCTCGTTGCCGAAGAGCAGCGTGTCGATCTCGTCGCAGAAGTTGCGCAGCTTCTTCATCACCTGCCTGGTCTCGGCGATCCAGCCCGCGGGCAGGTCGTCCTTCAGGCCACCGATGCGATCGAAGTTCGGGTGGAAGCGTCCGCCGGTTGCGCCCTCGATGAGGTTCAGCACGTGCTCGCGGTCGCGGAACGCCATGAACACAGGCGTCACGGCACCGAGCTGCACGCCGAGATCGCCGAGGAAGAGCGAGATGTTGGCGATGCGGGAGAGCTCGAACAGGATGGTGCGGATCCATTGGGCACGCGGCGGCGCTTCGATGCCCATCAACTTCTCTGCCGCGAGGATGAACGGCACCTCGTTGGCGAAGCTGCCGAGCCAGTCGATGCGGTTGACGAGTGCGGTCACCTGCGGGAACGTGCGCACCTCGGTGAGCTTCTCGTAGCCACGATGCATGTAGCCCGCGCTCGGCTCGGCCCACACCACCTGCTCGCCGTCGAGGCGGACGATGATGCGCAGCGTGCCGTGCGTCGCCGGGTGCTGCGGGCCGATGTTGAGGGTCATTCCCTCGGTCTCGAGCTCCACGTTCAGTCGAGCATCGGCGGCCTGGGCGGCGATGTAGCTGAGCTTCTGGCGATCGGCGAGATCGGTCATTCCGCGCCTTCCTCGGTGTCGTCGCCGGGCAGCGGCTCCACGTCGACGATGCCGGGCCACGGCTTCACCAGCCGGGCCAGCAACGGGAAGTCCTTGCGCAGCGGGTGACCCTCGAAGTCCATCGGGAGGTACATGTTGCGCAGGTCGGGGTGTCCGTTGAAGCCGATGCCGAACATCTCGTGGCACTCGCGCTCGTGCCAGTTGGCCCCCGCGTAGACCGGGATCCAGCTGTCCACGGCGGGCGCGTCGTCGGCGACATCGGCCTTGATGGTGACACCGAAGTGCTGACTGAGGTTGGTGACGCGAGCGAACACCTGCATTCGCGTCTCGCCGCCGGTGTAGCCCTGCTTCACCGTGGTGTCGCGCACGGGTGCGGGCTCCGTCGGATCGTCCTCGCTGCGGCCGAACGGACTGGGCAGCCAGTCGATCGCCGACAGAAAGCCGAAGTAGTCGCAACCGACCGTGTCGCGCAGCACGAGGCCGGCCTGACGCCACGCATCCGTGCGCACCCGCACCCAGACGTCGTCGTTGGGCTTGACGAGACTGTCCAGCAGCGCATCGCCGAGCGCATCGCGCAGCGCCTGGACCACGCCTTCGCGGAGTGCATCGCCGGGAAGCGCCAACGTGTCGTTCGGCGTCGTGTCACTCAATCGGACCACCTCCGACAACGACGGGCTCGCGCGAATTCGGCCCTCTTGACAACGGCACGGTTCCTTCGCCGCGCCAGCGCGCGCCCATGTCCTCGTTCTTGATCCGCTGCTGCAACAGCACCACGCCTTCGAGCAGCGCCTCGGGGCGCGGCGGACAGCCGGGCACGTAGATGTCGACCGGGATGATCTGGTCGACGCCCTTGGTGACCGAGTAGCTGTCCCAGTAGGGGCCGCCACAGTTGGCGCACGAGCCCATGCTGATGACGTACTTCGGCTCCGGCATCTGCTCGTACAGCCGCTTGATGCTGGGCGCCATCTTGTCGGTGACCGTGCCGGAGATGACCACCAGGTCGGCTTGGCGCGGGCTGGCGGGCAGTGGGATGACGCCCAGGCGCATCACGTCGTACCGGGGCGAGCCGAACGCGGCGCCCATCTCGATCGCGCAGCAGGCGAGACCCCACTGGTACACCCACATGCTGTACGAACGGCCCATGTTGAACAGGGTCGTGAGCGGTTTGGGCAGACGCCCCTTGTCGACGAGACCCATGTGGCTACACCCAGCGCAGAACGCCCTTGCGCCACGCGTACACGAGGCCAAGGAGCAGGACGAAGACGAAGATTCCCATTTCGACGAGACCGAAGCTCGCATACCGCTCCAGCTGGGTGGCCCAGGGGAACATGAACACGGCCTCCACGTCGAACACCACGAACAACAGGGCAAAGATGTAGTAGCGCACCTGACTCTGCGACCAACCGTCGCCCACCGGGTTGACACCGCTCTCGTAGGCGCGATTCTTCTCGTAGCTCGGCTTGTTCGGACGTAGCAGTGCGGAGAGCCCGAGGAGCAGGCCGGCCAGCACCAGCGCGATGGCGCCGAACCACACCACGTTCAGGTAGTCGCGAAGAAAATTCGACATCGCGTGCGACGCTACTACGCCGTGTGAATGGCATCACAAATGGTGCGACCTGCGGCCATCAAGTCGGCGGCAGGGCCTGGGTGGCGTCGAGCCACCACGCCATGCCGGACTCGATCTGATCGCGGGTGACACCTCCGGCGTAGAACGCGCCCGACTGCGCTGTCGTGCCCGCATGGTCGCGGGCGAACACGACGGCCTCGGCCAGGTCCGTCGCGAAGCGGTCGACGACACCCGGCTGCGTGTTCGGTCGGGTGACGCAGAAGTGCACCGCCGGCGGCAGCTGCAGGCCGTTCAGCCGCCAACGTCGGCGGGCGAGGAAGTCGTTGACGAGGAAGATGTCGAGACCACTCTCCACGCTGGTCGTGAACGCGACGTTGAAGAACGGTTCGCCGAGGACGGTGAGCTCGGGGTGCGACCGGATCACGGCCTGCAGCTCGGCCGCAGTACGGAAGATGTCGCCGGCGATGGCCAGATAGCCGTCGCGCCCCAGCGACACCATCGCGGCCCACGCGGCGGCGATGATGCCACCCGAACGCGAGCCGCTCATGCCGGGCGAGGTGTAGAGGCCACCGGGCCAATCCGGCACGATGAAGTACTGGAGACGGCGTAGCTCGGGTGTGCGGTACAGCAGGACGCTCGACCCCTTCAGCCCGAAGCCGTACTTGTGCGTGTCCGCGCTGATCGACGTGACACCGGGCAGCCGGAAGTCGAACGTCGGCACGGCGTAGCCGAGCTCCTCACCCCAGGCGAGGATGAACCCACCGAGGCAGCCGTCCACGTGGAGGTTGATCCCCTTCTCCACGGCCAGTTCGGAGAGCACCTCGATCGGGTCGACGAGACCGTGCGGATAGGTACCCGCGGAGGCAACGATCGCGACGGTGTTCTCGTCGATGAGCGAACGGACCGACGAGATGTCGGCCACGTACTTGTCGGTAACCGTCGCGAGGCGAACCTCGATGCCGAAGTAGTGGGCACCCTTGTGGAGCGCCGGGTGCGCCGTGATCGGCAAGACCACGTTCGGGTTGGTGATGCGACGCTGGCGGCCCCACTCCCGGTACACGAGCATCGGGTTCATCAAGCTCTCGGTGCCGCCACTGGTGACGACCCCGCACACCGTGCCGCCCGGCACCGCATCGGCGTGCAGCATGTCGGCGGTCATCGCGATGATCTCGCCCTCGAAGCGGGTGGCGCTCGGGTACATGTCGCGCTGCAGGACGTTGGCGTGGCTGTAGTGGCCGAAGACGTCGTTCAGGAAGGCGTAGTGCGCCTCGTCGCCCGAGTAGACGGAGCCGCTGATCTTGCCCTCGTGATAGGGCGAGTCCTCCACCTCCGACATCTCCTCGATCTCGGTGAGGATGTCGGCCCGGGGGCGGCCGCGGTCGGGGAATCGGCGCACCACTTCATAGCGATCGGCATAGGGATACAGGCCCATGGGGACTCCTTCGGGGACACTTCCGTCGACGGACCACTTTGTCAGGTGCTACACCTGTGTCATGACTCGGGTGGACGTCGAGGCCTTGGTCGCCGCTGTGCCGGAGTGGAAGGGCGCGCACGTCGCGCTCACTCCGCTCCATGGCGGCATCACCAACTCGAACTATGTCGCGACTTTGGATGGCCGCCGTTACGTGGTCCGGATACCGGGCGAGCGCACCGAACTGCTCGGCATCGACCGGGCCAACGAGGCAGAGGCCGCTCGCCGCGCGGCGCAGCTGGGCATCGGACCGCCGGTCATCGGGCAGCTCCCGAGGGTGGGCACGCTGATCACCGAACTCGTGCCGGGGCATCACATCGAGGGCCACCCGTTCATCGAGCGGTTGGGCGAGGTCGTCGAGCTGCTGCTGCGGTTCCACCACAGTGGCGCGCTGGCGGGAGGCTTCCCCATTCACCGCGTGGTCGAATGGCACGCACGCGACGCCGCCAGTCACGGCGTGGTGCCGCCCCCTTCGTACGCCCGCCTACACGAGAGGAGCCGGCGCATCGAGGTGGCCTTCGCCGGGGCACCGATGCCGCCCGTGCCGTGCCACAACGATCTGCTGCCCGGCAACGTGCTGTTCGAACGCGACGGTCCCGGCGTGTGGCTGCTCGACTTCGAGTACGCAGGGATGAACGACCGGTTCTTCGACCTCGGCAACCTGAGCGTCAACTGCGGGCTCGACCACGCCGCCGACGAGGCGTTGCTGCGCGACTACTTCGGCGAGGTCACCGCCTCGCGTTGGGCGCGGCTGCAGCTGATGAAGATGATGAGCGAGTTCCGCGAGGGCATGTGGGCCGTGGTGCAGCAAGCGATCAGCACGCTGGACACCGACTTCGTCGCCTACGCGAACGAGCGGCTCGGCAACTGCGAGCGACTCGCCGCCGGCCGCGACTTCGACCGATGGGTGATCGACGCCGCCCAGCCGGCCTGACGTACCAGCTCGAAGCGCATGCGGAACGCGGACGAGCCGGCCCGAAGGCCGGCTCGTCCGTGATTGCCTGGTCAGTCGGCGGAGGTCAGATCGGGGTCACACCGCCCGGCCGTGTTCCACAGCATCGAGCTCGCGCTCGATGGCCAGCAGCTCTTCCTTGGTGCCCTGCACCTTCGGGCCGGTGAACCACTTCTTGCCACTGAATCGCCAGTAGCCGAGCACGAAGATCGCACCGAGGAGGATCAACGGACCCGTGAAGTTGAAGTTGTTCACTCGGAAGAACCCGGGCGAATACTCGTTCTTCGACCCCCAGATCGGCCAGAACGGCCAGAACACCGGCATCACGAACAGGATCGAGATGAACGCGATCCAGATCAGTGCCGTCCACCCGACCAACTTGTGGTGCCCCTTGAGGTTCCATGGGCCGGTCTGGAAATCCGGGTTTCTGAGCCGAAGGTAGATCGGGATCGCGTAGGCGATGTAGAGACCGATCACGCAGATGCCTGTGAGGGCGAAGAACGCGGTCGAGAAGCCGCCCTTCTGGTAGAGCGACAGTGAACCGACGATCGCCGAGAGGCCCACACCGAGCCACACCGAGTTCGTTGGCGTGCGGGTCTTCTTGTTGATCTTGTGCCAGATCTTCGACCCCGGCAACGCACCGTCGCGACTGAACGCGTAGATCATCCGGCTGTTGGCCGTGACCGAGGCGAGACCACAGAAGAACTGCCCGACGAGCGCGATGAACACGAGCAGCTTCGCTGAGCCGCTACCGAGCGCACTCGAGATGAGGCGAGGTGCGGCGTTGACGAGGAACGTGTCGCCGCCGCCGCCGAACGCGATGGCACCGTATGCGTCGGTCTTGCCGTCGGCGAGCAGCGCACCCTTCTTCGGGAGCGCGGCGATCATGGCCAGGTTCATCACGAGTGCGGCGATGGCCGAGATGTAGATCGCCCGCACAATTGCCTTGGGCGCCTCGGTGCGGGCGCCGACCGTCTCCTCGCTCACGTGGGCGGACGCGTCGAACCCGGTGATCGTGTACTGCGCGAGCAGCAGGCCGAGCCCGAAGAGATAGACGGTGATGAAGAGCCCGCCGGTCCAGCCGGTGAGGTTGGCGGGCGCGCCGTCGAAGGCACCGCCGATGCCGCGCTTGTTCGTCGGAGCGATGAACAAGAAGCCGGCGATGATGACCACGCCGCCCACGTGCCACCACACGCTGATGTCACCCAGGATCTTCACCAGATCGATGCTGAACGTGTTCAGCACGGCATGCACCACGAGGATGCAGAGGTAGATCCCGTAGATGGTCCACGACGTGAGCCTGAACGTGTCGTCGAACATGCGGATGAAGTAACCGGTGAAGATCGCGAGCGCGTAGTCCACGCTGGCGATCACGCCGATCTGGCCGATCAGGTTGAAGTACCCGGTGAACCACGACCACCGAGCATGGTTCTCCCGTGCCAGCTTCGCCGACCAGTAGTACAGCCCACCGGCGGTCGGGTAGGCCGAGCAGATCTCGGCCATCCCCATGCCGACGAGCAGCGCGAAGAACCCGACGATGATCCAACCCAGCGTGATCACCACCGGGCCGCCGGTGACCATGCCGAGCCAGAAGCTCGTCATTCCACCCGCAAGGATCGAGATGATCGAGAAGCTGATGGCGAAGTTGCTGAACGTGGACATGCCACGGTGCAGTTCCTGCGCATAGCCCATCGCGTGTAATTGGTCGCGGTCTTCGTCCACGGTGTCAGCCATGGAACCCCCTTTGAAGTAGGAATGCTCGGACCGTCGCGCCGCCTGAAATTCCCCCTTGGGGCGCGTCGGTCAGCGCGTGTTTAGCACGTCCGAAACGTCGCTCGAAACGATGGTCTCGCAGAACCAATCCACGAGCCGGGCCGCGTTGGGCCTGCTGAGCAATACCGAAGCCCGCGTTGCGGCCAGCAACTCGTCCGGGCTGGAGCCGATGCGGATGAGCTCGTCCGCGCCGAAGCCCGTTGCCCATCGGCGAATCACGGATTCGGTGACCTCGGGGTGGAACTGGGTGCTGAACATTCGACCGCGATGCCACGCCTGCGGACCCACGCTCGAGCGGGCGAGCTCAGTGGCACCAGGGGGCAGGGTGACCACGTCGTAGTGCCACTCCATCCACGGGCCGGCAGCGATCGCGTCGGGCAAGTCGGTGTCGATGTCCATCCAGCCGATCTCCGCCACTTCGGCCTTGTAGACCGTGCCGCCGAGCGCGTGCGCCAACACCTGGTTGCCGAAGCAGATGCCGAACACCGGGATGCCCCGACGCTGCGCCTCGAGCAGGAGAGCCACCTCGGCCTGCACCGAGTCGGCCACCTGCGGCCAGTACACGCTCCATTCGCTGCCGAGCAGCAGCACGAGATCGTGACCGTCGAGGTCGGGCCACTCTCCAGGAAGTTCCCTGTGGCATTCGTCGAACGCGTAACCGTGGTCACGGAAGCGGTCGCCGATGTGACCGGTGTCCGCGTCGTTGGCGTTGGCGATGGTGAGCGCGCGCACGGGGAAACGGTACCGGGAATCAGGTGGCGAAGAAGACGTTCTTCAGCTCGGTGTAGTGGTCCAGCACGTGCATGCTGTGCTCGCGGCCGAGGCCGCTCTGCTTGAACCCACCGAAGGGCGTGTTGTAGCGGACTGACGAGTTGGAGTTCACGCTGAGCGTGCCGGCTTCCATCCCGCGCACCACCCGGATCGCCTTCGCCCCGTCGCGCGTCCACACCGAACCGGAGAGGCCATAGATGCTGTCGTTGCAGATGCGGATCGCGTCCGCTTCGTCCTCGAACGGGATGACCACCGCGACCGGGCCGAAGATCTCCTCATGGCAGACCACGCTGTCGTAGGGAGGTGTCGCGATCATGATCGGATGCCAGAAGCCGGGCCCCGTGGGCGTCTCGCCGGTGAACACCGTCTCCAGGCCCTCGCTGTAGGCGCGGACGGCCTTCAGGTGGCCGGCGGTGACGAGCGGTCCCATGGCGGTGTCGGGCGACATCGGGTCACCGACCTTCCACTTGCTGGAGGCATCGATGAACATCTCGAGGAACTTGTCGAACACACTGCGCTGCACGAGGATGCGGCTGCGCGAACAGCAGTCCTGGCCGGAGTTGTCGAACACCGCGCCGGGCGCCGCCGCGGCCGCGGCTTCGAGGTCGGCGTCGGCGAACACGATGTTCGCGGACTTGCCACCGAGCTCGAGCGTCAGGCGCTTCACCTGATCCGCACAACCGCGCATCAACCGCTTGCCGACCTCTGTCGAACCGGTGAAGGCGATCTTGCGGACGTCGGGATGGTCGACCAGCCGCCAACCGACCGTGGAGCCGGGACCGACGACGACGTTGAGCACGCCTTCGGGAATGCCCGCCTCGAGTGCGAGCTCGCCGATCCGCATCGAGGTGAGCGGGGTGATCTCCGCGGGCTTGAGCACCGCCGTGTTGCCGGTGGCCAACGCCGGCCCGATCTTCCACGACGCCATCAGCATCGGGAAGTTCCACGGTGTGATCATGCCGATCACGCCGAGTGGTTCGTGGAACGTGACGTCGATGCCACCCGCGACCGGGATCGATGAACCGGTGTGCTTCTCGACTGATCCGGCGAAGTAGTGGAGCACGTCGGAGACCGCGTTGGCGCACCAGCGCGAATTGCCGATGGGCATGCCCATGTTGCGCGTCTCGAGCTCGGCCAGTTCGTCGACGTGCTCGGCCACCTTGTCGGCGAAGCGCCGCATCAGCTTGGTGCGATCGTTCGGCGTGAGGGCGCGCCAGGCGGGCGACGCCTTCTTCGCCTTCTCGATCGCGGCGTCGACGTCCTCGAGTGAAGCGTGAGGCATTTCGTGGATGATCTCCTCGGTCGCCGGGTTGCGCAGCGTCAGCATGTCGTTCACGGCAATCGAGGGTAGCGGGCGTTCGTCCCCCGTTCGGAATGCCAGCAAGAATGGGTCGGATGAGCCCGCCGCCTCCCCTGATCGCTCTTTGCGCCCGCACGCTCTCGTTCTCCGACGAGGGCAAGCGCGACGCGTTCAGCAGTAGCCAGCCGTACAGTCGCGCGGTCGCCCGCGCCGGCGGTGTGCCGGTGCTCGTACCACCGATCAAGGAGCTGGCCGCCAACGCCCGGACCGTGCTGCAGCACTTCGACGGGGTGCTGCTGCCGGGCGGCGGCGACGTGGACCCTCGACGGTACGGACAGGAGCCCGACGACGACACGCTGTACGGCATCGTTCCCGCGCACGACGACCTGGACATCGCGGTGTGCCTCGCGGCGATCGAGCTCGATCTGCCGATGCTGGCACTGTGTCGCGGGATGCAGGTGCTGAACGTCGCGCTGGGTGGCACGCTCGTGCAGGACATCGGGAACAGCGATCACTGGATGCGCGAGCACACCGTGCAGCTCGCCGACGGGTGCAAGCTGGCGGTCGCCGCCGGCACGACACATCTCGAGCACTGCCACTCGGTGCATCACCAAGGCATCGGCGATCTCGCCGAGCCGTTGGTGGCGTGCGGCTGGTCGCCCGACGGACAGCTCGAGGCCGTCGAACTGCCGGCCGCGTCGTGGGTGGTCGGCGCCCAGTGGCATCCGGAGGACACCGCCACCCACAAGCCGCAGCAGCAGGCGATCTACAACGAACTGGTCCGCCGCGCGGCAGCTCGGGCGTCCGGTGCGGAGGCGCCTAGGCTGACCCGGTGAACCCGCTGGTCCTCATCGTCGGCCGCCTGTCGCCCGAAGCCAAGGGCGTGCGCGGCGAGCCGTTCGCCGCGGGACGTCGCTACTTCCACGCCGTCGCCCGCGCCGGCGGGACGCCGTTGATGCTGCCGCCCATCCTGTCGTTGGTCGAGAACGTCCCCGATCTGTTGGGGCGGGTCGACGCGGTGGTGCTCCACGGCGGCGGCGACGTCGACCCCCGCCACTACGGGCAGGAACCTTCGTCCGAGCAGTTGTACGGCATCGTCGCCGAGCACGACGAGGTTGAGCTGGCGGTCGTTCGGGCTGCACTCACCGCGGACGTGCCGATGCTCGCGATCTGCCGCGGCATGCAGGTGCTGAACGTGGCGATGGGCGGCACGCTGCAGCAGCACATCGGCAGCGAGGACCACTGGTTGACGTACACGCACGTGTCGCTGGATCACGGGTCGCGGATCGCGGAGGCGATCGGGCGCGAGGTGCCGGCCTGCCACTGCGTGCACCATCAGGCGCTCGATCGGGTCGCAGACGGCCTGGTGGTCACCGGCCGTTCCGCCGACGGCATCGTGCACGCCGCCGAGGTCGCCGGTTCGAGTTGGATCGTGGCCACCCAGTGGCACCCGGAGGACTCCGCCGACAGCGACCCCCAGCAGCAACTCCTTTTCGAGTCCCTCCTCCGCCACACCTGACCGCCCCTGACCGGGTCTCGGCCCCGGTCAGGTCGGGCGCGAGCGGCGGACAAGGCACGCCACGCCTGTCCGGACATCGCGCCCGACCCTCTCCGGGTGGGTCAGGGGGCGAGGCGGATGAGCCAGTCGGGGAACAGGCCGATTTCGAGGGTGAACAGCACCGACAGGGTGAGCGCGGCGCCGAGGTAGAGCGGCACGCGGACTTCCTCTCGGGCCTCGTCGCCCGCTTCGGGGTCGGCGATCCACATGCTGATCATGATCCGCAGGTACAGGTACGCAGCGATGACCGCAGAGACCATGGCGATGACCGCGACGGCGTAGCTGTGGACCTGCACTGCCGCCTTGATCACACCGAACTTGGCCACGAAACCACTCGTCAACGGCACGCCGGCCTGCGCGAGCAGCAGCACCGTCATCGCCAACGCGAGCGCCGGGTGACTGCGGGCGAGGCCACGGAACGACGACAGGTCGGTCGCGCCGTCGCCAGTGCGACTCACGGCCGTGACGACGGAGAACGTGCCGATCACCAGCACCGCGTAGATCAGGGTGTAGAGCAGCACGGCCGAACGCCCGTCGTTGCCGGGCACACCTGCCGTGTGGGCCGCCGCTTCGACGCCGACGAGCATGAAACCGGCATGGCTGATCGAGGAGAAGGCGAGCATCCGCTTGACGTTCGTCTGCACGACCGCCATCACAGAACCACCGACGAGGGTGAGCACCGCGAGCGCCCACACCACGGGGCGATAGTCGGCGCTGAAGCTCGGCAACGCGTCCAGCAGCACGCGCAGCATGGCCGCGAACGCGGCGGCCTTGGCCGCGGACGCCATGAACGCCGTGACAGGCGTGGGCGCACCTTCGTAGACATCGGGCGTCCAGAAGTGGAACGGTACGGCCGCCGCCTTGAAAGCGAGACCGACGAGCAACATCGCCACCCCGGCGAGCAACATCGCGGTGTCGCCGCTCTTCGCCGGGAAGCGGTCGGTCATCGCGCCGAGGATCTTGGCGAAGTTGGTGCTGCCGGTGCCGCCGTAGACGAGCGCGACGCCGTACAGGAAGAACGCCGACGAGAACCCACCCAGGACGAAGTACTTGAGGCCGCTCTCCTGGCTCTGGATCCGCTTGCGATGGCCGGCCGCCATGACGTACAGC
Source organism: Actinomycetota bacterium (assembly GCA_043759015.1). Lineage (GTDB taxonomy): Bacteria > Actinomycetota > Acidimicrobiia > Acidimicrobiales > Ilumatobacteraceae > UBA668. The sequence continues at coordinate 913 of JAYVMH010000172.1, read as the reverse complement.
GCGATCGACAGGATCTCGAGCCCGAGGAACAGCACGATGAGGTCGTTGGCGGACCCCATCACGATGCCGCCGATCGCCGCCATCAGGTACAGCGCGTAGATCTCCGGGCCGTCGAGGCCCTCCCGACGGAGGTAGTCGTCGGTGACGAGAGAGGTGAGGAACACTGCGGCCGAGATGGTCAGCGTCACCCACAGCGCCATCTTGTCGAGGTGCATCTCGAACTGGCCGTTGAAGTTGAACAGCTGCACCGGACCGTGGAGGTCGACGCGATGCCACAGCACGATCGAGAGCACCATTGCCGCCAGCGCCGCGGCGGCGGCGAACGATGCGTACAACCGCTTCGGCCACACCGGCGTCAGCGCAGCCACCACCAGCAGCACCATCGCCGCGCCGAGCAGCACCAGCAACGGGCTGAGCTCGAACCAGTGGATGTCCGGGCCGTTCAGCGTCTCGGCGAGCACGCCCATCACCCTTCTCCCTTGACGACCGGCGCATGCCAGGTGGAGTGCTGCTCCACGTGCTGCAGCAGCTTGTTCACCGACGGCTCGATGCGATCGAGCATCGGCTTCGGATAGACACCCGAGAACACGATGATCGCGATGAAGGGCAGCAGCAACATGCCCTCCTTCCACTTCAACTCGCCGAACGAGCGGTTGTCGTCGTCGGGCTCGCCGTGGAACACACGCTGATAGGCCCACAGCAGGTACAGCGCAGCGAGGATCACGCCGACTGCGGCGACCGTCACCCACCAACGAGCCGTGGCGAACGAGCCGATCAGGACGAGGAACTCGCCGACGAAGCCGTTCAGACCGGGCACGCCGATGCTGGAGAGCATCACGATCATGAACGCAGCGGCGAAGACCGGCGCGACCTTCTGCAAGCCCTTCAACTCGGAGATCTCACGAGTGTGGCG
>JAYVMH010000171.1:0-3453 GCA_043759015.1 Actinomycetota bacterium | reverse complement strand
AACGTGCACGCCGCCGGCCTCGACGGGCGGATCTCGCTCGTGCTCGGCCAGGGCGAGCGGCTGCCGTTCGCCGACGCCGCCTTCGACGCGCTCACATTCACCTACCTGCTCCGCTACGTCGCTGATCCCGCTGCAACGATCACCGAGCTGGCTCGCGTCGTGCGCCCGGGAGGCATGATCGCCAGCCTCGAGTTCGCGGTGCCGACGAGCCGGTGGTGGCTGTGGATGTGGCGGCTCTACACCCGGCTGGTGCTGCCGACCGCAGGCATGCTCCTCGGCGGACGCCCGTGGTTCGAGGTCGGCAGGTTCCTCGGCCCGAACATCGAGGACCACTACCGCCGCTTCCCGCTGCCGGCCCACCTCGCAGCATGGTCGGCCGCTGGCATCGGCAGCGTCGGCGTCCGACGGATGAGCCTCGGTGGCGGCATCGTGATGTGGGGCCAAGTCGCCGGCGACTATCGCCTCGACGTGGACCACGCTGCGGCCCGGCAATGAGCGGCACCACTCCCCCGTTGCCGCCGGCCTTCTACGCCGCACAGCCACGTGAGGGTGGGCGTCACAGCATGTGGTCGGACTGGACGGTCGTGCTGCATCCGCCATACACGCTGTGGCACCTGTCCTACGTGGCCATCGGTGGCTCCATCGCGCCCCGCTTCGACGGCGGCACGCTCGCCGCGACGCTGGTCGCCTTCTTCCTCGCTGTCGGTGTGTGCGCGCACTCCCTCGACGAGCTCCACGGCCGCCCCTTGCGCACCCACATCCCCTCCTGGCAGCTCGTCACCGCCGGGGTGCTCTCGCTCGGTGCGGCGACTGCGCTCGGGATCATCGGCCTCGATCGCGTCGGGCTCGGCCTGGCGGTGTTCATCGTGGTCGGGATCGTGCTCACCTGCGGCTACAACCTGGAGCTGTTCGGTGGACGGCTCCACAACGACACAACGTTCGCTCTCGCGTGGGGCGCATTCCCCGTGCTCACCGCCTACTACGCCCAGGCCCGCACAATCGGCCCGGTCGCCGTACTGGCAGCGGTCGCCTGCTACCTGCTCTCGAACGCTCAGCGAACCCTCAGCACCCCGGCACGCCAGCTCCGTCGACGCGTTCAGGAAGTCCGGGGCGAGACCGTCCTCGAGGACGGAAGTCGCGAACCGCTGACCGTCACCACCCTGCTCGCACCGCTCGAGACAGCCCTTATGGCAATGGCCTGGAGCGTCGCTGCCCTCGCCGCAGCCCTCGTCGTGTTCCGCAGCAGATAGCCGACGCACCGGGCGCGCGAGCGACTCCTTGAAGACATTCAAAAGGGCGGTGCGACCTGACCGTGGCGACCCGGACGGGTGAGTTCCAGCAGATCGACCTCGGCCAGCTGGGGCGTGTTCGGCGCCGTGTCGCGAATCACGGCCAGCGCTTCGGTCAACGTCACCCCACGCTCAGCCATGAAATGCACCACGGCGCACGCACGGTCGTAGCCGATGATGGGTGCGATCGCGGTGATCAGCGCCGGCGAACCGGCCGCGAGCGATCGCATCCTCGTCTTGTCCGCGTCGATGCCACGCACGCACCGCGCCTCGAACACCGCCGTTGCGTTGGCGAGCAGCGTGACCGACGAAAGCGTCGCCTTGGCCATCACGGGCATCGCCGTGTTGATCTGCAGGTTCGATGCTGTCGCCGCGAACGTGATCGTCGCATGGTTGCCCACCACCTGCGCCGCGACCTGCTGCACGACCTCGCACAGCACGGGGTTCACCTTGCCAGGCATGATCGAGCTGCCGGCCTGGAGCTCGGGCAGGCGAACCTCGCCGAACCCTCCAGTGGGGCCGGAGCCAAGCAGACGCACGTCGCCCGCGATCTTGTGGAGGGTGAGCGCGACCGTCGTGCAGACGCCTGCCAGCTCGACCAGCACGTCCTGCGCGGACTGTGCCTCGAAGTGGTCGACGGCCTCGACGAGCGGCAACCCGGTGCGCTCGGCGAGCCACGTCGCGATGGCGGCGCCGAAGCCCGGTGGGGCGTTCAGCCCGGTACCGATCGCGGTACCACCGAGGGGGAGCTCGGCGAGCCGCGGCTCGACGGCGGCCAAGCGCTCGCTGGCCAGCGTCAGCCCGCGCGCCCAGCCGCCCAGCTCCTGGGCGAATGTCATCGGCACCGCATCCATCAGGTGGGTGCGGCCGAGCTTCACCGTCTGCTGGTGCGCGCCGGCCAGCTCCACCAGCGTCGAATGCAGCACGTCGAGCGCCGGCTGCAGCTCACCGCGCAGCACCTGCATCGTCGCGATGCGCACCGCCGAGGGGAATACGTCGTTCGAGGACTGCGACGAGTTGACGTGGTCATTCGGGTGCACATCGAGCCCGCACAGCTCAGCCGCACGATGTGCAACCACCTCGTTGACGTTCATGTTCGTACTGGTTCCAGAGCCGGTCTGGAACACGTCGACGGGGAACTGATCCATCATCGCGCCACCGACGATCTCCTCGGCCGCGGCCGCGATGGCCGCGGCGCGCACGTCGTCGAGGACACCGAATGCAACGTTCACGGTTGCCGCCCCGGCTTTGATCAGCGCGATCGCCTCGACCACGCGGCGCGGCATCGGCTCGCCCGAGATCGGGAAGTTATCTATCGCCAGCTGGGTCTGGCGCCCCCAGCGCTGTGCCGATGGTGGTGTGTCAGGTGGCATGGCGTGACCTACGCCTCGCCTTTGGGCTCAATCGGGTGGTCCTCGACGGGCTCATTGCGACGTTCGCGCTTCAAGTTCCGCGCCTTCGGTGCCATGGCACCGTCCCTTCTGTTGCACCGGTGCACTCCGCGCCCGGCGTCGCGTGAATACCCACTGGTCTGACGGATTCAAACCTAACGCCCTCTTGCGATTGCCATCTCGAATCGCAGTGATGCGACCGCTGCGACAGTCCGGGTGGCTTCGCTGTGGCTCGACGCGGCGTCGTGAAGCCGTTGATCGACGACGCGTACCAACATGGCGCAGGTACCCGACGCCCCATGCCAAATCGCCACACTCCACGCTCGCGGCAAGGTCGTGGTCGCCTCTGCGGTTTGACGCGCAGCAGTCACGGGTAGGCATCAGCGAGTCGAACAAGAAAGAGGAGTCTTGATGTCGAGCGAAGAGCGCCACGCGCCACGAGAGCGATCGAGTAAAGAGACGTTGGCGACACACTCCGCGATTGTTTCGTTGATGGAGCAGCCTCATGGGGTGGCACCAGGACCGAGCTGACATCCGATCAGCCCTCGTCGGGCATCTCGTCAGGGGAGGCGTCGGGCGGCAGTGCGCAATCGTCACCGCGTCGGTCGATCATCCCTGTCATCACCGCTGCGTCAGAAGCTGACGCCATCGGTCCGAGCCCGAGCACAAGGGTACCGTGAGCGTGGCAGTAGGGACAGATCGTCGCGACCACCGCGACCATGTCGTCGGGATCCGACGCACCCTCGAGCCGGCGCATACTGTATTGCGCGAAC
>JAYVMH010000170.1:0-7498 GCA_043759015.1 Actinomycetota bacterium | reverse complement strand
CGTCGCCGAAGAAGTAGCCCACCGTGCCGCCGGCCGTGAGATCGCGGCTCGCCGGCAGCGCCTGTTGGTGCACGGTCGTGGCCTGGACCTGATCGGTCGGCAGGTCCAAGATCAGCTGCGACGTGAGCTGCGACGCCGTCGGGTGGCTGTCGTCCAGCCGGAGCACCGGACCTTCGCCCGCCCATGGCTTGGCGTCGAGGATCGCCCAGGTGGCGAGCGCGGTGGCGGCGGCGACGGCGACGGCGATCATCCGCCGGCGCATCCGCGGCACCGGCCGCGGGGCCGGGATGCGTGCCCGCCGCGGGCCGGACGATGAATCGAAGACCCGTGGATCGGCGTCGATGAGTTCGATGACCTCGTCAGCCATGCCTGCAGTGTGCCACGTCCGGGCGTTAGCACTCTCGGGTTCCGGTTGCTAACGGGCCTCGGTCGCGCCTAACCTGGCACTCACCCCGTGCGAGTGCTAACTCGTACGGTTCCTGATCCAGTACGAGTGCTCTTGCCAACGGAGGCCTGCACCCATGAACCTGAAGCCCCTCGATGACCGTATTGTCGTGAAGCCCAACGAGGCCGAGCAGACCACTGCCTCTGGCCTGGTGATCCCCGACACCGCCAAGGAGAAGCCCGTACAGGGCGAAGTCCTGGCCGTCGGCCCCGGCCGTTGGAGCGACGACAAGGGCGCGCACAGCCCGCTCGACGTGAAGGTCGGCGACACCGTCCTCTACAGCAAGTACGGCGGCACTGAAGTGACGGTCGACGGCCAGGATCTCCTGATCCTCACCAGCCGCGACGTCCTCGCGATCGTGCAGAAGTGAGCCACTGAACCACCATGGCAAAGCAACTGAAGTTCCATGAAGACGCGCGCCGCGCGCTCGAGGCCGGCGTCAACAAGCTGGCCGACACGGTCAAGGTGACGCTCGGGCCGAAGGGCCGCAACGTCGTGCTCGACAAGAAGTTCGGCGCACCCACCATCACCAACGACGGTGTGTCCATCGCGAAGGAGATCGAGCTCGACGATCCCTACGAGAACATGGGCGCCCAGCTGGTGAAGGAAGTCGCCACCAAGACCAACGACGTCGCCGGCGACGGCACCACCACCGCCACTGTCCTCGCCCAGGCGATGGTGCAGCACGGCATGCGCAACGTCGCTGCCGGCGCCAACCCGATGGGCATCAAGAAGGGCATCGAGAAGGCCGTCGCTGCGGCCGTCGAGAGCATCAAGTCGCAGGCCAAGGACGTCGACGACAAGAAGGACATCGCGGCCGTCGCCACGATCTCGGCTGCCGACGCATCCGTCGGCGAGGTCATCGCCACCGCGATCGACAAGGTCGGCAAGGACGGCGTGGTCACGGTCGAGGAGAGCAACACCTTCGGGACCGAGCTCGACTTCACCGAGGGCATGCAGTTCGACAAGGGCTACCTGTCGCCGTACTTCGTCACCGACACCGATCGCCAAGAAGCGGTGCTCGAGGATGCCTACATCCTGTTCAACGCGGGCAAGATCAGCACGGTCCAGGTCATGCTGCCGGTGCTCGAGACGGTGATGAAGGCGGGCAAGCCGCTCCTCATCGTCGCCGAGGACATCGAGGGCGAGGCACTCGCCACGCTCGTGGTGAACAAGATCCGTGGCACGTTCAACAGCTCGGCCGTGAAGGCGCCCGGCTTCGGCGATCGCCGCAAGGCGATGCTGCAGGACATGGCCGTCCTCACCGGCGGCCAGGTCGTCAGCGAAGAAGTCGGCCTGAAGCTGGAGAACGTGACGCTCGACCTGCTCGGTCGTGCCAAGCGCATCATCATCACCAAGGACAACACCACCATCGTCGACGGTGCGGGTGAGCACGACGAGGTTGTCGGCCGGATCAACCAGATCAAGGCCGAGATCGAGAACACCGACTCGGACTGGGATCGCGAGAAGCTCCAGGAGCGCCTCGCCAAGCTGGCCGGCGGCGTTGCCGTCATCAAGGTCGGCGCGGCCACCGAAGTCGAGCTGAAGGAGAAGAAGCACCGCATCGAGGACGCCATCTCGGCCACCCGTGCGGCGATCGAGGAAGGCGTGGTCGCCGGTGGCGGCGTCGCCCTCGTCCGCGCTCGCCCGGCAGTGCTCGCGGTCGTCGAGTCGCTCACCGGCGACGAGGCCACCGGTGCTCGCATCGTCTACGACTCGCTCACGGCCCCGGCCAGGCTGATCGCCGACAACGCGGGCCTCGAAGGTGCCGTCACCACGCAGAAGGTGGAGGAAGCCAAAGGCAACATCGGCCTCGACGCCTCTACCGGCGAGATGGTCGACATGGTCAAGGCCGGCATCATCGACCCGGCCAAGGTCACCCGTGCGGCGCTGCAGAACGCGGCCTCGATCGCTGCGCTCGTGCTCACCACCGAGTGCCTGGTCGCCGACAAGCCCGAGAAGATCGGCGGCGGCGGCGGCATGGGCGGCGGCATGGGCGGTATGGGAATGATGTGAGGGTTCGCGGGGTTCCACCCTGCAACCCCCGACGACCCCGGCGGCGAGCAATCGCCCCGGGGTCGTTCCTGTTTTCTCGTTCCCGTTTCGTGTCCCGGCCGAGCGATAGGCTCGATCCCCATGGCTGAGGGTGGCAAGCGTCCGTTCTGGATGCACCAGCTGGTCGAGTACATCCTCGGCGCCGCGTTGGTGGCCAGTGGTGCTCAGAGCCGCCTTCCCGTCGTGCCGGCGGTGCTCGGCGGCGTCATCCTGCTCAACGCCGCGCTCACGCGGGGGGCGCTCGGCGCGTTCCGCACCTACGGCCGGCGCGTTCACCAGAAGCTCGACCCGCTCGTCATCCTCATCTGCGTCGCCGGCGCGCTCCAGCCGTGGATCCGCGTCGAGAACGCGTCGCGGGGCATCATCCTCGCGATCAGCGTGGTGCACCTGATCGTGCTCCTCGGCAGCAGCTTCCATGAACGTCCGCCGAGGAGCGCCCGCCCGAAGCCCGCCGGCGATCGCAGCACCGAGCTCGGCAAGTCCGCCGGCCGCGCGGTCGGCTCCGGAGTGAACGCGGCTCGCAAGATGTTCCGCGGCGGCGACAAGTAGCCTGACGGCATGGCGTTCGAGACACCTGCCCCCGACTTGCAGAAGATCATCACGGCGTGGGACGAGTGGGAGCGCGGCGATCTGCAGCCGGGTCGCGTGCTGGCGAACATGAAGACCGCCGGTCTGGCGCAGGTCCTCAAGGAGCTGGCCGACACCGGCTGGAGCCCCGCTGGGCAGTGAGTTCCGCCGCCGCGGCGGCGACCAGTACATCCCGCGCCCGGTGCACTGGCGTCCGGGCGCGGGAGCGCCGTGGCCGTCGCCCGCGCCATCGGTGGCGACGAGCGTGGTGGTCGAGCGGGTGACCGCACGCCTGGGTCCCGCATCGTTCGAGCCGGACATCGACGAGGCGCGCCCGTCGGCCGTGCTCGTCGTGCTCGCCGACGGCCCCGATGGTGCCGAGGTGCTGCTCACCCGCCGGTCGATGCACCTCAGCAGCCATCGCGGCGAGGTGAGCTTCCCCGGAGGCCGGCTGGACCCGGGCGAGACGTACGAAGCCGCCGCCCTCCGCGAAGCCCACGAGGAGGTGGGCCTCGCGCCCGCCCTCGTCGACGTCGTCGGTCATCTGCTGCCGTTGAGCACGTTCGTCAACAAGAGCTGGATCGTGCCGATCGTGGCGACCGTGACCGCGCCAGTTGAACTGCTGGCCGATTCGGGGGAGGTCGATCGGCTGCTCTGGGTTCCGCTGCGCGACCTCACGATGCCGGGCACGTTTCGCGAAGAGCACTGGCACACGCTCGTCGGCGAGCGGCCGATCTTCTTCTTCGAGCTGGACGACGAGACCGTGTGGGGCGCGACCGCCAGGATGCTGCACCAGTTGCTGCGGGTGGCTCACGGCATCGAAGGCCCCGAGCCACCCGCGATCTGATCTCACGGCCCCGCGACTGCCCGCACCGCGGCGTAGTACGTGTAGGCCGACAGGAAGCAACCGGGCTGGAGCCACCATGATCGGCCGCGGCAGTGGTGCTTCATGTCGGCGAGGAACTGCTGGTCGACGCGCCGGCGGTTGACCGCGTTCCAGAACATGTGGCCGCGGCCGTAGCGCCGTTCGAGCCGTTGCAGGTTGCGGTAGCCGAAGTCGTGGCGCATGCACGCCTGCAGGAAGTTGTAGGTGCGGCCGGCGTTGCCGAGCAGCGGCGCCGAGCATCCGTCGTTCGACCAGTCGAACCAGGGGTCGCCTTTGGCGGCGTCGGCGGCGAATCGGGAGAGCGGAACCTCGAACAGCTCGTGGGCGACGAACGCCCAATCCCGTGTGGCGCTGTGGTTGGTGACGGGGTGGTTGGTGACGGGGTGGTTGGTGACGGGGCGGGGACCGGCATGGACCGGTGATACGACGGTCAGGACACTCGTGACCGCGACGAGCACTGCGGCGCGAACTCGCATGACGTGCTCCTTGTGTGCACCCCGATCGGGGTGTGCGGGCGATTCAACCGACCGAGCACGGGAACCACAACCCGCTCAGCCGGCTTCGTCCTGCAGGAGTCGCCAGGCGTCCTGTACGTGGCGCAGCTCCGTCAGCCGGCCGCCGATGCTCACCCGGCAGGCCACACGACCATCGAGCACGGTGCGGGTGAACAGCGCATCACCCGATGCGTTGATCCGTTCGATCAGGCCGTCGGTGGCCGCGTCGCCGGCGCGCAGCCGAACGCACACGAGGTTCACCGGGTGGGGCGCAACGATCTCGAAGCGTGGGTCGGTTTCGACCCACGAGGCGAACTCGGCGGTGAGCCGCACGTGGCGGCGAATCATCTCGACCGCGTCGGCGACACCCCCGTCGCGGATCGTGAACCACAGCTTCAACGCGCGGAAGCGGCGGCCGAGAGGGATCTGCCAGTCGCGGTAGTCGATGACCGCACCGGCTTCGGCGGCCTTCGACCGCAGGTACTCGGGGAGGATGCTGAGCGCACCGAGGAGTGCGTTGCGGTCGGCCGTGTAGAACAAGTCGCAGTCGAAGTTGATGCCCATCCACTTGTGCGGGTTGGTGCAGTAGCTGTCGGCCAGTTCGACACCGTGGTGCATCCAGCGCAGCTCCGGTGCGAGGGCGCCGATGCCACTCATGGCTGCATCGACGTGCAGCCACATGCCGCTCGCGCGGGCGATCTCGGCGATCTCGGCGGTCGGGTCGAACGCCATCGAGCTCGTCGTGCCGAGGTTGGCGCACACCCAGAACGGAGTGAGACCGGCGGCGCGATCGTCAGCGACCATCCGCCGGAGCTCACCAGCACGCATCGCGAACGTGTCGTCGTGGGGCACGATGCGGAGCTGCTCGGTGCCGATGCCGGCGATCCGCAGGCCCTTCTCGATGCCGCTGTGCGCCTGTGAGGTGGCGTAGGCGACGAGGCCCTCGGTGCGGCCATCGACGTTGACGGCGCCGCTGGTGGCCCGCCAGCGCGCGGCCAGGATCGAGGTGAGCGTTGCTTCGCTGGCCGAGCCCTGGATCACGCCGCCACCCGTGACGCTGGTGCTCCGGAACCGGTCGGGAAGTCCGAGCAGCTCCTGCATCCAGTCCATCATCAACGTCTCGACCTCGGTACAGGCCGGGCTGGTGACCCAGCTCATCCCCTGCACGCCGAGACCCGACGCGACGAGATCGCCGAGGATCGCGGTGTAGCTGGTGTTCGACGGGAAGTAGGCGAAGAAGCGAGGGTGCTGCCAGTGGGTGATCCCGGGCATGATCACGCGATCGAGATCGGCGATCACGTCGGCGAACGGCTCGGGCGCCAGCGGCGGGTGCTCGGGCAGCGACGCGCGGATGTCGCCCGGCTGCACCTGGCTCGCCACCGGGTGGTCCTCGACGTGCTCCTGGTAGTCGGCGATCCAGTCGATCAGTGCATGGCCGTACGTGCGGAAGTCCTCTGGGGTCACCCCAGCAAACTACGGGACGGGGTCGTCGAGCTCACAGCGAGCGAAGTCGCAGACCTCGGATCGCTTGGAAGTGCTTGGTGTTCCTCGTGACGAGTGCGAGGTTGTGCTCGAGGGCGGTCCCGGCGATGAGGGCGTCCGGCAGTCGTATCCCGAACTCCCTCGCGATGCGGCCGGCGCGCTCCGCGATCGCTCGGTTGACGCCGAGCTCCCTGTCGCGCGACGGTGCCTCCATGCGCGGGCAGGCGCCGAACGTCGCGGCGAGTGCCGCAGTGGCATCCGGATCGCCGCTGAGGTACCTGTCGAGTGCGCGACGGACGATCTCGGCCATGGCGACGCCCTCGGCGTGGGCCATCTGGTCGATCTTCAGACGTTGCATCTCGGTCAGGTACACCTGAGTGCGGGTCGAGGACATACAGCAACTCTCTACAGCATCGATGGAGCCGGCAATCAGTACTTGGCGTCGTTGTTCGGTTGGTTGACGATCGCATCGCGTTTGCGCACGCCGATCGAGATGCGCCACATGATGAAACCGACGCCGGCGATCAGTGCTGCGAACGTGAGCCACATGCCGAGGCCACCCTTCTTCGGGCTGCCACAGTTCGGGCGCTCATTGGTGCCGATGCAATCGCTGAGGTTGCGGTCGGGGATGAACCCGTTGGCACCGACACCGGTGCCCTGGGTCTGCCCGCTGCCGCTGGTGCTGCGGGCAGCAACGGTCGTGGTGGTTGCGTTCGCCGCGGCCTGGAACGGATTCGGACCGCTGCACCCCGCCACCACTGCCAGGACCGCCACCGCGACGGTGGCACAGAGGATCGCGCGCGGGAACCGAGGCATTCCTCCATCGTCGCATCCCTCACCGCGATTCACACCGCGGAACTGAAGTTCGGGTGGGTGATCACCTACCATCAGCCCGATGGTGCAGCGTACGGACACGGTGTTGGTGGTGGACTTCGGCGCGCAGTACGCGCAACTGATCGCCCGGCGCGTCCGCGAGCTGAACGTCTACTCCGAGATCGTGCCTCATCGAATCACCGCAGCTGACGTGCGCGATCGTGCACCCGCCGCGATCATCCTGTCCGGCGGTCCCAAGAGCGTCCATGTGCAAGGCGCGCCGGCCCTCGACCCGGCGGTCTACGACCTCGGCATCCCGATCCTGGGCATCTGCTACGGCGTGCAGCTCATCGCCCAGCAGCTCGGTGGCACGGTCGGCCGTGGCCTTCGTGGCGAGTACGGCAGGGCGAAGGTCACCCGCCGGGGCGACTCCTCGTTGCTCGACCGCACCCCCGTCGACCAGGACGTGTGGATGAGCCACTTCGACGCGGTCACCGAGCCACCGAGTGGGTTCGTCGCGACGGCGTCTACGCCGGACGCGCCCGTGGCGGCGATGGAGAATGTGGCGCGCAAGATATGGGGTGTGCAGTGGCACCCCGAAGTCGTGCACACGCCCCACGGCATGGCGGTGCTGCAGACGTTCCTCCACGACCTCGCTGGTTGCGAACGCTCCTGGACGATGTCGTCGATCATCGACGAGCAGGTTGCCGCCGTGCGGGCACAGGTCGGTGCCGGCAGGGTGATCTGCGCGCTGAG
>JAYVMH010000169.1:0-1540 GCA_043759015.1 Actinomycetota bacterium | reverse complement strand
CCCGCCCCACGATCTCCTCGCTCGTGCCATCGGAGTACACGTTGGCCGTGTCGAAGAAGTTGATGCCCGCCTCCACCGCCCGCTGGATGAACGGACGGCTCTCGTCCTCGGCCAGCGTCCACAGGTGATTGCCGCGGTCGGGAACCCCGTAGCTCATGCACCCCAGGCAGATGGGCGACACATCGAGACCGCTGGAACCGAGCTTGGCGTACTTCATGCCCGGACTCTAAAGCGCGGGCACCCTGCCGGCGACGAGCCCGATTTTCTGACGCCCCGGGATGCGGTGGACTAGGATTTTTCTGATGCAGGGAACTGAGGTCGGTCGCTCCGACGAAGAGCTGGTCAACGAGCTGTCGCAGGCCCTGAGCCTGCTCGCCGAGCTGACCAAGCCCAGCCGCGACGCTCGCAACGCACGACAGCTACGCGGCGACGACCGGCGCACACGCGGGCAGAAGCCGCCCGTGCGCGACGAAGCCCTGCCGGCCCGGGAGACGTAGGCGGCAGGGCTTCGTGTAGTTGCTGGGAAGCGTCAGGTGCAGATGAACGTGGGTGCCACTCCTGCAGCGCCGGCGGTCATCGTCAACGTCCAGGTCGCGCCGGTGGTGGCCATGCCACCAGCGGCCACGGTGATGTTCGACGGAAGCGCCAGCTCCACCGGGGAGGCCGTGGTCATGTCCGACATCTTCAACGGGTAGCTACCGGTGTTCGCGTAGTGCACGACCGCGGCGGCGACCGCGGCATCCTTCGAGGTGCCACAGGCGGTGCTGTTGCCCTTGCTGGTGAGGCTGCTGATCCCGATGACGACCACGGCCGACAGAATGCCGACCACGACGATCGCGATCAGGATCTCGATGAGGGTGAAGCCCTCATCGCGTGACTGCGTGGAATGGTTCATCTCGAAATCCTCCGAGCTTGTTGTTGGGCCGCCTGGAGAGTTCCCGCCGGCGTTGCCAACTTCATCGGCGCAGTCCGGGACGGGCTTGAGAACTTCCAGAGACTTCCATTGAAAATTTCACACGAAGCGCCAGGGTGGCGTAGTGCCCTACCCGGTCGGCTCCGAGGCGGCACAACACGCCATCGAAGTCGCACCACGCATCTGGTGGGTGGGCGACGTGCTCGACGGGCTGATCACCCGCCCCGACGCGGTGGTGCTCACCGAATGGCGATCCGAGATGTTGCTGCGCCACCTCGGCATCCACATCGCCTTCGCCTCCGTCGAGGACTACGGCTGGACCCTCCCCCTCGACGACGGGCGCTCGCTGCAGTTCCTGATCACGCCGTACCTGCACTTTCCCGGCGCGTTCGTGAGCTACGAGAGCCCGACCGCCACGCTCGACCTCCGCGCTCGCTGCGCGGCCGGACACTTCGACCGCACGTTCCTGCCCGCACCCGCGTGCGGCTGGCGTCACGCGTCGAGCACGGTGCCCGCCGGCACCTGCGTGCGATCGAAGAAGGCGAAGAACTCCTTCGTCGAACCGTCCACGTACCGACGGGGGTTGCCGCTCATCCGCCGGTCGACGAAGTGGGGGTGCGACTTGCC
>JAYVMH010000168.1:0-7506 GCA_043759015.1 Actinomycetota bacterium | reverse complement strand
TGCAACGGTGGCCGTGCCCGAACGCCCGTCGTCGCCCGACTTCGAGCTGATGGCCGCACCGGACGGCGCCCGCCGCACGACGCGGGGCTAGCGTCGCTGCGCGATGGACAACAGCCCCGACACGCGGCCGCTCGCCGGCATCAGAGTGCTCGATCTGACGAGGGTGCTGGCCGGCCCGCACGCGGCACGCATGTTGCTGGACATGGGCGCGGACGTGATCAAGGTGGAACCGCCGGAAGGCGACATCACTCGGATGACGTACCCGCGCATCAACAGCATCGCGTCGTACTTCGCCCAGCAGAACGCGGGTAAGCAGTGCGTCAGCATCGACATGGATCACGAGTCCGGTCGCGAGCTGGTGCGCAGGCTGGCCGACCGCTGCGACGTGCTGTTGGAAAACTTCCGCCCCGGTGTGATGGACCGCCTAGGGCTCGGGTACGCAACGCTGAGCGAGCGCAACCCGACGCTGATCTACGCGTCGGCGAGCGGGTACGGGCAGACGGGGCCTTGGGCGCACCGACGTGCGTATGCGCCGGTCGTCGGGGCCGAGAGCGGCTTCACGATGGCGCAGGGCGATGCCCGCGCCGGCCACTACGCGAACGATCCGCACAGCCACGCCGACTTGTACACCGCGCTCGAACTCGGTGCAGCCGTCCTGGCTGCGCTGTTCCAGCGCGAGCGCACGGGGAGCGGCGATCGCATCGACGTGTCGATGGCGCAGACGATGCTGTACGTGAACGAGCACGCTCACGACCACCTGTGGGAGCACGACGTGCCGGCGGGTCTGATCCGTAGCTTCCGACCGATGGACTACCCCGTGCTCACCGCCGCGAACGGCGAGTCGGTGATCATCAGCGGCCACCCCGCGGAGAACAAGACGTTCGACTTCTACATGTTGTCGATCGCGCGGCCGGACCTGATCGACGACCCGCGCTTCACCGACACCGCAGGGCGGCTCGAACACCTCGCATCGATCTTCGCCGCGATGGACGAATGGGCGAGCACGATGCCCGACGCGCAGTCCATCGAGGACGCGATGTCGGCCAATCGCCTGGCGTGCGGGAAGTTGCGCTCGGTCGCCGAGGTCTGCGACACCGAGTGGGGCGACGAGCGCGAGGTCACCGTGCGGATCACCGACCGCGGCGACGGCACGATCCGCATCCCCAACGCTCCGTGGAGGTTCGAGCGGTCCGTCGTCCGCACCGGAGGTGTTCCGAAGTATCGAGGCGAAGACAACCGCGAGGTGTTGTCGACGATGCTCGGGCTCGACGACGACGAGCTCACGCGGTTGGAGCGCGACGGCGTGTTGAGCAGCCGGATCCCGCGGCCGAAGGACTGACCATCGATGGCGCTGCACTTCCCGGTGGAGCCGATGAAGGCGGCGATCGGGGCCCTACCGCCCGAATCGCAGGACCACGAGTGGGCCTACGAGATCAAGTGGGACGGTTATCGAACGCTCGCGTTCGTCGCCGACGGTCGCGTTCGGTTGCAGAGCAGTCACTCGCTCGATGTCACCGGGAAGTATCCGGAGCTTGCGGTGATGGCGGGCGCGGTGAACGCGGCTGGCGCGATTCTCGACGGCGAGCTCGTGGTGTTGGATCCCAACGGACGGCCGAGCTTCGAGATGCTCCAACGCCACGAGACCCAGGTCGCGTTCTACGTGTTCGACGTGCTCCAGATCGACGGCGCCGACACCGTCGTGTTGCCATACGAACACCGGCGCGTGCTGCTCGCGCATCTCGTCGAACCCGGACCGAACTGGCTGACGCCTGCACATCAGGTCGGCGACGGCGCGGCGCTGTTGGCGGTGACGGCCGAGCGCGGGTTGGAGGGAGTGATGGCGAAGCGGCTCGGCTCGGCGTACCAGCCGGGCAAGCGCAGCGCCAACTGGCGCAAGGTCAAGAACCGCACCCGGGTCGAGGTCGCGATCTGCGGCTTCAACATCGGCACGGGGAATCGGTCGTCGACGTTCGGGGCGCTGCTCGTCGGCACGGTGCACCCGGACGGCTCGCTCACGTTCGCCGGAGGTGTCGGCACCGGCTTCACCCAGGCCATGCTGGAGGAGCTCCACGCGTTGCTCCGCGACCGGGTCGTGCGCGAGTGTCCGTTCGCCACCGTGCCGCCACGCAGCGCGACCGGGGTCGCCACGTGGGTGCGCCCCGACCTGGGGGCCCTGGTCGAGATCGCCGAGTTCACCAACGACGGCCTCGTTCGCCACGCCAGCTTCATCTCACTCGTCTGACCCCCTGCTCGCCCCCATCCGAGTGCCACCCGCCCGGTGCGACTCGGATGGGGTGGGGGTGGTGGCAAGCTCGGGGGGTGATCAACCGTGACGATGCCGCCGCACTCGACGCCGCCGACCCACTCGCCCGCTTTCGCGACCGGTTCCACGTACCGGATGCGGCGGTGATCTACCTCGACGGCAACTCGCTCGGGAGGCCGCCGAAGCGCACGCTCGAGCGGATCACCGAGGTGTGCCGCGACGACTGGGCGACAGGGCTGATCCGATCGTGGGACCACTGGGTGGACATGCCGCAGCGTGTGGGCGACGTCCTGGCCCCGCTGATCGGCGCGCTCCCGGGCGAGGTGGTGCTCCACGACAACACGACCCTCAACGTCTACCAACTGGTCCACGCGGCCATCGCCATGCGGCCGGACCGGCGAGTGATCGCGATCAGCGCCGACGACTTCCCCACCGATCGGTACGTGGTCGACGGCATCGCCACGGCAACGGGTCACTCCGTCCGCCACGGCTTCGAACGGCTGGACGGCGTTGCGGTCGCCGTCCGATCGGTGGTCGACTACCGCACGGCCGAGCTCGTCGACGTCGCCGCCGAGACCGCGCGAGCACACGCCGCGGGTGCCCTCGTGCTGTGGGACCTGTCCCACGCCGCAGGGGCGATCGAGATCGACCTGCACGCCTGCGGTGCCCAGCTGGCCATCGGCTGCACCTACAAGTTCCTCAACGGCGGGCCCGGTGCTCCGGCCTGGAGCTTCGTCGCCCGCGAGCTCCATGGCACGATTCGTCAGCCGATCTGGGGTTGGTTCGCGACCATCGATCAGTTCGCCATGGGTCCCACGTTCGAGCCCCGACCCGACATCGCCCGGCTGCTCCTCGGCACGCCGTCCATCATCGCGTTGGCCGCAGCGGAGGTCGGGATCGAGCTCTGCGCCGAGGCCGGGATGCGGGCGATCCACGCCAAGGGAACTGCCCTCACCGGGCTCGCCATCGATCTCTGCGACGAGCTCGGCCTGCCCACGCCCACGCCGCGCGACCCCCGCCGTCGCGGCAACCACGTCGCCATCGAACACCCCAGCGCCAAGGCGCTCGTCGAGGAGCTCAACGCCCGCGACATCATCTTCGACTTCCGCGAGCCGAACATCATCCGCGCCGGTTGCTCTCCGCTGACCACTCGCTACGTCGACGTCTACGACGGCCTGCACGCGATCGCCGAGCTGGGCCAGATCAACGTTCGGTGAGGCTCAGTCGGCCAGTTCCGGTCGGTTCCGATACTGGGCCAGCGATTCGGGGTTGGCCAGCGCCTCGGTGTTGCGCACGGCGCGACCGTTCACCACGTCGGCAACGGCGAGCTCGCTGATCTTGTTGCTCCGCGTGCGCGGCACGTCGGTGACGGCTGCGATCCTGGCCGGGACGTGACGAGGTGACGCGTTGGCACGAAGGCGCCGCCGGATCTCCTTCTGCAACTCGTCGGTGAGCGCGACGCCGTCGACGAGCTTCACGAACAGCACGATGCGCGTGTCGTCGTCGAACTCCTGTCCGACCGCGACCGACTCGACGATCTCGGGCAACTGCTCGACCTGTGCGTAGATCTCTGCGGTGCCGATGCGCACGCCGCCTGCGTTGAGCGTCGCATCACTGCGACCGTGGATCACCATGCCGCCGTGCTCGGTCCACGATGCGAAGTCACCGTGGGCCCACACCCCGGGGAAGCGCTCGAAGTAGGCCGCCTGGAACCGACTGCCGTCGACATCGCCCCAGAAGCCAACCGGAACGCTCGGGAACGCGGCAGTGCAGACCAGCTCGCCCTTCACACCGGGTTCGGTGACCGGTCGGCCTGCGGCATCGAACACCGCGACCGCCATGCCCAGCGCCGCACCCTGGATCTCGCCGACGTACACCGACCGAGTCGGGTCGCCGCCGACGAAGCAGCCACACAGATCGGTGCCGCCGCTGATCGAGGCCAGGTGCAGATCGTGGCGCATCGAGCCGTACACCCAGCGGAAGCCCTCGTCGCTGAGCGGTGACCCGGTGCTGCACACCGTGCGCAGGGCAGAGAGGTCGTGGGATTCGATGGGCGCCAGGCCGGCCTTGTTCACCGAGTCGACGAACTTGGCGGATACGCCGAGCAAGGTCAGCCGTTCCGACTGCGCGATGTCGAACAGGATCGACGGCGACGGATGGAACGGATTGCCGTCGAACAGGACGGCGGTCGCACCACTCGCCAGCGCGCTCACCAGCCAGTTCCACATCATCCAGCCGCACGTGGTGAAGTACATCACTCGATCGCCGGCGCCCATGTCGCAGTGGAGCTGATGTTCCTTCAGGTGCATCAGCAGCACACCGAGTGCGCGATGGGTGATGCACTTCGGCTTCCCGGTCGTGCCCGACGAGTAGAGGATGTACACCGGATGGTCGCCCGGCATCCGCACGAACTCGAGGGGCACCCCGCGGTTCGGCTCGACGTAGTCGTCCCACATCACTGCGTTCGGGATGTCGCTGATGCGCGGCGCGTGCGACAGCACACCGACGACGACAGTTCGGCGAACCGACGGCAGCTGGCGCAGCGCGTCTGCAATGCGATCGAGGCAGCTGAACTCCTTGCCGCCGTAGCGGTAGCCGTCGGCCGCGACCAGCACCGTCGGCCGGGTCTGACCGAACCGGTCGACGACACCGGCGACGCCGAAGTCGCT
The DNA here is from genome assembly GCA_043759015.1 of Actinomycetota bacterium. GTDB lineage: Bacteria > Actinomycetota > Acidimicrobiia > Acidimicrobiales > Ilumatobacteraceae > UBA668. Next base: position 2,574 of record JAYVMH010000168.1, on the reverse strand, counting down.
GGACGTCGAGGTGAACGTGGCACCGATCGCGTTGGCCGCCAGGAACGCGATCACCGTCTCCGCCACGTGCGGCATGTAGGCGGCAACGCGGTCGCCCGGTTGCACGCCGTCAGCGGCAAGCGCCGCAGCCATCGCCGCCACTTCCGCACGAAGCTGTGCCCACGTGTAGCTGCGGTGATCACCGGCCTCGGTGATCGCGACGATGGCTTCCGCGCCGGCGCCGCGGCGATCGGCGAGAAGGTTCTCGGCGAAGCTCACCGACGAACGCGGGAAGAACCGCGCACCGCGGACGGTGCCGTCACCAGGGTCGTAGGCGACGTCGCCCGCGTCGCCGATGACCTCCCCGTACGCCCAGACCTGCTGCCAGAACGAAGCGGGTTCGCGGATCGACCAGTCGTGCAACGAGATCGAGTCGACGACCTCCGGGTTGCGCTCGCCGACCAGCGACACGAACTGCTGCAACCGCGTGCCGGCGATCCGCTCCGCGGAGGGTGTCCAGATCGGCATCGACGCCGGATTCGGCGCCATCACCCGCCTCCTGCGCGGCGTGATCGAGGGCCGGCGTGGGCCACGCGGCTGGGGACCGGGTGCCCGATCGCACGCTCGACGAGCAGCGCGGCTTCGATCAGGCCCTCGATGCCCAAGCCGGTGTGCACACCGAGGTCGTCGCACAGCGCGACCACTTCCTCGGTGGCGACGTTGCCGGCCGCGCCGGCCGCGAACGGCGAACCGCCGATGCCGCCGATTGACGTGTCGAATCGGCGCACGCCGGCGAGCATTCCCGCGTACACGTTGACGAGGCCGGTGCCACGCGTCTCATGGAGGTGCAGACCCACATCGGTGCCGGTGTGGGCGAGCAGCTCGTGAACCCTCCGTGGCGTGGCCATGCCCGTCGTGTCGGCCAGCGTGATCGCGGTGCCGAGTGCGCGCAACCGCTCGGCGAGCAACGCGACAGCCTCCGGTGAGATGTCGCCCTCGTAGGGCGAGCCGAACGCGCAGGAGATCACCGCGTCCACCGGTGTTCGGGACGCGGCGGCGAGCCGGCACACGGTGGCGATCTGCTCGACCGACTCGTCGATGGACATCCTCACGTTGCGTTGGTTGTACGTCGCCGATGCGCTGATCGTGACCGTCAACTCGTCGATGCCGGCGGCCAACGCCAGCTCCGCACCGCGCACGTTCGGCACCAGCGCTGTGCGCGTGACGCCATCGGGCGAACCGACCGCGGCGACGACGGCCGACGCGTCGGCCATGGACGGCACCGCGGTCGGGCTGACGAAGGCGGTGATCTCGAGGTGCGTGACGCCCGCCGTCAGCAATGCATCGATGATGTCCACCCGATCGTCGACCGACAGGGGCGCCTCGGCCTGCAGGCCGTCGCGCGGACCGACCTCGCGGATGTGAACCCGTTCGGGCAGGGTGGTCATGCGGCCACGCTAGCCAGGTGGCCGACGACGATTACGGTGCCGATCATGGAACTCGGTCTTCGCGGTCGTACCGCACTCGTCACCGGCGCTTCGAGCGGGTTGGGGCTCGGCGCGGCCCGCGCGCTGGCCACCGAAGGAGCCCGCGTGGTGCTGGTCGCGCGGTCGCAGGAGCGACTCGACGCCGCGGCCGCGTCGATACCCGGCGGCGCGCACACGCTCGTTGCGGACCTCGGCGACACCGGCGGCGTGGCCGCGATGGTGGAACGCGCCAACGCGATGCTCGGGCACATCGACATCCTCATCGCCAACGCCGGCGGACCGCCCGCCGGCACGTTCGAGAGCACCGAACTGGACTCGTACCTGCCCGCCATCCAGCTCAACCTGCTCTCCACGGTGGCGATGTGCAAGGCCACCGTTCCGTCGATGTGCGAGCGGGGTTGGGGACGGGTCGTGGCCATCACCTCCGTGTCCGTGCGCCAGCCGATCCCCCACCTGATCCTCTCCAACACCGCCCGCGCCGGTCTCACCGGTTTCCTGAAGACGCTCGCGCTGGAGGTGGCGCGCAAGGGAGTGACCGTGAACTCGTTGCAGCCGGGCCTCCACCGCACCGACCGCCTCCTCGGGCTCTACGCCGACCCGGAAGCCGTCGCCGCCGGAATACCGGCAGGCAGGCTCGGCGACCCCGACGACTTCGGACGTATCGCGGCGTTCCTGTGCAGCGACGCGGCGAGCTTCATCACCGGTGCCGCGCTCGGTGTGGACGGCGGCGCCTACCAGGGGCTGCAGTAGCCGACCCTGTCGTGTCGTGTCGTGTCGTGTCGTGTCGGGTCGGGTCGGGTCGTGTCGGGTCGGGTCGGGTCGGCTCGGGTCACCAGCTCCCGGAGCTCCCGCCACCACCGCCGCCACCCGAGAAACCGCTGGAGAAGCCACCACCGCCCGAACCGCTCTGGTGCGGTGGCGTGAACGTCGAGTGCCAGTCGTTGGCGAAGGCGTACATCAGCAGCGGCGTGGTGTTCATGGACAGCTCCGGTGGCGGCACCGCGCTCGCCGCAATGGCGCGTCCCCACGCGGCCGCGGCGCCGAGGGACACCGCCCAGGCGCTGTACTCGCGCAGCAGCCCGTGCTTCCAGGCCCATTCGACGTGCTT
>JAYVMH010000167.1:0-7513 GCA_043759015.1 Actinomycetota bacterium | reverse complement strand
GCGGCTGACGATCAGCCGGCGAGGGCTTTGTCGACGATCTTCTGCAGGTCGGGAATGGCCACTTCGCCACTCACGCGGATCTTGACCTTGCCGTCCTTGCCGACGATCACGAAGTACGGCCAGCCGTTGGCGCCGAACGCCGCGGCGGCCTTGCCACCGTTGCGATCGCCCTGCGACTCGTCGACCAGCACCGGCCACTCCCAACCCTTGTTGGAGAACCAGGTGGCCGGCGGGTAGTTCGGGCTCGAGGGCGATACGGCGGTGGCCACACCGATCACGTTCAGGTCTGCCGGCACCTGACCGCTGTGCTTCCAATCGAGCAGGCGGGGAATCTCGGCATTGCAGTGCGGGCACCAGTGCGCCAGGAACACCAGCATGTACGCACCCTTGCTCGAATCCACCTTGATCGGCTGATCGGAGAAGTTGAGCCCGTCGAGGACGGGCGCGGTCTTGCCGATCGCGGTGTCGGTGCCCTTGTCGGGGAGTTGCGGCAACGGGTCGCCCGCGACCTTCACCGGCTGGCTCACCGGCAGCGCCGACTGGCCGGTGTCCAGCGTGCTGCCGTCGGAAGCGCTGCCCGGCGTCTTGGCGTCGCTGCCATTCGATGCGATCACGATGCCCACGACCGCCACGGCGACCACGGCCACGATCGCGGCCCACATCCAGAGCTTCTTGGACCCGCCGCCGTCGGTCCTCGCCGCCGCCTTGCGCCGAGCCTCAGCCCGCTTTCGGTTCGCCATTTTCGCCATCCTCCGGTGATTCAGCTTCGAGGGGTTCGGGAAGGAGCAACAACGCCAGGATGGCGGCAAAACCGCAGAACGCCATCACGGCAAGGGTGATCGACGGAAATCCCGCCGGCCGGGCGTTCGCATCGAAGTGACCGAACGACACGAAGTACGGGTTGGCGCACGGCACGCTCGCCGCGCATGCCTTGGACTCGGTGACGACGCCCCGCTCGAGCAGGTTGTGCCAGGTGCTGACGAGCAGGCCGATCGTGGCCAGCGCGACGGCGTACCAGCGCACGCCACGGTCGCGACGGATGGTGGCGAGGATGAGGATCACGGCGAGCGAGTACATGAAGATCCGCTGGAACCAGCAGAACCGGCACGGCAACCAGTGGTTGCCGTACTCGCTCATGTAGAGGCTCCCGAGCGACGCGGTGGTGGCCACGAGCGCCGCCAGAGGAAGCTGCAGCTTGTACAGCACGTGCAGGAAACGGATCGAGACGACCGACGGGATGATCCGGGCGAGGACCATCAGCACGACGCCACCGGCGGCGATGATGGCGAGGATCGCAAAGAGGTTGTGCAGATCGGTCACCGCCATTCGTCCATTGTGGCGCGAAATGTGCCAAAACCGATGGCAGGATGCTCGCCGTGATTCCTCCGGTCGTCGACGCGTTGTTCCTGGCAGCGCACACAACGGCAGTGGTGGCCGATGTGCGCTGGTACCTCGACGGTCGCGACGGCCGAGCCGCATTCGAGGCCGCCCATCTCCCCGAAGCGATCTGGGTCGATCTGGAGGGTGCGCTCGCCGGCCACGGACTCGCCGCCACCGAAGGACGCCATCCGCTTCCCGATCCGAGTGCCTTCGCCGCAGCGATGGGTGCGCTGGGCATCGGCGACGGCTCGCTGGTCGTGGCGTACGACGACGCCGGTGGGTTGACGGCCGGCCGCTTGGTGACGATGCTGCGCATGCTCGGCCACGACGCCGCGATCCTCGATGGTGGGCTCGCCGCCTGGGTCACCGATGGCCATCCCGTGAGCATCGGCCCGGCGGCGCCCCGGACACCCGCTCACTTCACTGCGCTGCCCTGGCCGGCGAACCGGTTGGCGACCGCGGTCGACGTCGCGGCGCGCGCCGCGCACGGCGGCGCGGTGCTGGATGCGCGCGCTCCCGAGCGCTTCACGGGCGAACTCACGATGGTCGACCCTCGTCCTGGGCACGTGCCCGGTGCTCGGAGCGCCCCATGGGCGTCGGTGCTCGGGCCCGACGGCCGGTTGAAGACACCAGCCGAGCTGCGCAGCCACTTCGCCGCGCTCGGTGCCACGGATGGGAACGTCATCACCTACTGCGGTAGCGGCGTGAGCGCGTGCATGAACGTGCTCGCGATGGAGCACGCGGGCCTCACCCCACCGCGGCTCTACGTCGCCAGTTGGTCGGGGTGGTCGGCCGACCCAGAACAACCGGCCGAGCTCGGTCCCGGCGCAGCATGACCGACACCGAGATCACTCCTGCGCCGCCGGAACGCGCTCGACCGGCCGGGACGGGCATCGACGCGTTGCGTTCCCTGCGTCGCACGCGGCAGCGGCATCGGCTCGGCAACCTCGATTGGTTCGAGGCCGCCTACCGGGTGTACCTGCTCGCCGGGTTCGGCGGCGGCGGCGTGCTGTGGATCAGCAGTTCGATCAAGGACACTGCCGTCAGTGCATCCACCCAGGCCGACGTGCTGCGCCATGGTCCGGCCGTGCTCGGGCTGGTCGCTGCGCTGATGTTCATGGCCGGCATCCGTGGCGGCGCGCAGGGCGGCCCGATCGCGCTCGAAGCTGCCGATGTCGTGCACGTGATGCTCGCCCCGGTCGACCGTTTGCGGGCCCTGCTTCGACCGAGTGTGCAACGCCTCCGTTCGGCGGTGTTCGCGGGCGCCGTCAGCGGTGCGGTGGTCGGCCAGCTCGCCGGACGACGGCTGCCGGGGTCGCTCGCGGCCTGGGCCGCCGGCGGAGCGCTCTACGGTGCCACCGTTGCTGCCCTGTGGGTCGGCGTCGCGTTGCTTGCCCACACCCTGCGCGTACCCCGTTGGCTCGCCACCCTGCTCGGGTTGGCCGTGGTCGGCTGGCAGGCTGCGGCCATTGCATGGCACGTACCGGCGGCGGCGAACGTCGTGGGCAGCCTCGGTCTGTGGGGTTGGCGTCAGCGCCCGGTCGATCTCGTCGCCGTCGGGCTCGCCGTCACTGCGGTGGCCGTCGGCTTCGCACTCCTGCGACGCATCTCCCTCGACGCGCTGGCGCGCCGCAGCGCGCTGGTCGCCCAACTGCGATTCGCGGTCACGATGCAGGACCTGCGCACGGTGATCCTCCTGCGCCGGCAACTGAACCAGGAGCATCCGCGTCAGCGCCCCTACGTGCGTGTGCGGTCGGTCGGCGGTCGCCACGGGCTCACCGGCAGCGTGTGGCGCCGCGGCTGGCACGGCTTGCTGCGCTTCCCGCTGCCGCGCCTCGTGCGCATCGCTGCGCTGGCCGCCGGGATGGGCGTGCTGCAGGCGGCAGTCATCCGGGGCACCACACCTGCCTTCATCGGAACCGCACTGCTCGGGTTCGTGATGGGCCTGGAGGTGATGGAGCCGCTGTCGCAGGAGGTCGACCAAGCCGATCGCGCCGATGCGCTCCCGGTGGACCGCGGCGAGCTGATGGCGCGGCACCTGCTCGCACCCGCGATCGCGCTCGTCCCGTTCGCGGTGGTCGCCGGCGTCGCCGCGGTGCTCACGCTCGGCGCCAACAGCCGGGCCGTGGTCCCCGCAGCCATCCTTGCGCTGCCCACCTTGCTCGGCGCAGCGGCGGGTGGCGTCGTCAGCATCGTGCGCGACGCGCCGGATCCCAGCAGTTCGTCCACCCAACAGGCGTTCATGCCGCCGGAGATGGCGGGGTTCACCACCACCATCCGTCTCGTCTGGCCGATCGTGGTCAGCACGCTCACCACGTGCACCGTCCTGCTGCCTCGCCAGGCGCTCCGCAACGGAACCTCTGCCACCGCAGCCTCGATCCGTGGCGCGCTCGGTGTGCTGCTCGTCGTCGCGCTGGTCGGCTACTGGGTGAAGGTGCGCGACCGGATGCACGTCAAGATCCGCGCCTTCATGGCCGAAGGCCGCGCCCACTCGTCCTCGCAAAGGAGCTCGGCATGACCGCCGCACTCAGCACACGCCGGCTCACCAAGAACTACGGCGACCGGCCGGCGCTCGAACCGCTCGACCTCGAGGTGGCGGCGGGGCAGCACGTCGCGCTCGTCGGCCACAACGGCAGCGGCAAGACGACGCTGCTGCGGATGGCCGCCGGACTGCTCGACCCGAGCGGCGGCGAGGCGCAGATCATGGGTCACGTCGCGGGCAGCCTCGGGGCCCGCCGCGACCTCAGCTGGCTGTCGGACTCGCCGACGTTCTACGACGACCTCTCGCTGTGGGAGCACCTCGAGTACGTCGGTTGCCTGCACGGTGTCGAGCACTGGCAGATGCGGGCCGAGGATCTGTTGCAACGTCTCCAACTCGTCACCAGACGCGACGACATCCCGACCACGTTCAGCCGCGGACTGCGGCAGAAGGCGGCGATCGCGCTCGGGATGGTGCGACCGTTCAAGGTGCTGCTCGTGGACGAGCCGTTCGTCGGTCTCGATGCGAACGGCAAGTCCACCTTGCTCGCATTGCTCGACGAAGCGGCGGCCGGCGGGGCGACGCTGTTGGTGGCCACCCACGAGTTGGCGTTCGTCGAGCGCGTCGGTCGCCTGCTCGCGTTGCGCGACGGTGCGTTGGTGTACGACGGTCCGCCCGCCGAGGTCGACGTGCACTCGCTCGTGCTCCCTGCGTGAGGGTGCTCCTGAAGCTGGGCTGAAGCTTCGGGAGAGTTGCCCCTGACGAAGGTGCGGACCGCGCGCTACTCTCTTCGGCCATGCAGGAATTCACGTCCATCAGTGCCTCTTCCTACGACCCGGCCGCGCTCGCGACCAAGCTCACCGAGAAGTCGGCCGATGGCTGGACGGTGGTGGGCATCGTCCCCACGGGCGGCGATGTCACCGCGTTCCTCTGCCGCCAGTCGTCGGGCGCATCGGCCGTGGTCGCGACGCCCGCTGCCGAGCCGGCCGCGTCGTCTCCGGTTGCGTCGGGTGCCGATTCGTTCGCCCCCTCCCTCGCCGCCTCGACCGTGGCCGCGGTGGTCACCCCCGAGCCCACGCCCGTCGCGGCTCCAGTGGCCGAGCCTGCCGGATGGGCGATGTCGCCCGAGCCCGCGTCGACGGCGATGTCGCCGATCAGCGAGCCGGCACCGTCGTACCAGTCGCAGCCTGCCAGCACCTACCAGCCGGCTGCGGCTCAGCCGGTCGCCACGTATCAGCCCGCGGCCGCGACGCCCGCGGTGCCCGCCGGTTGGTACGCCGACCCCGCCGGCCGTTTCGAGCTGCGCTACTGGGACGGCGGCACATGGACCGAGCACGTGTCGCGCGCCGGCCAGCAGTACACCGACCCGCCCATCGCCTGATCCTCATGTGACCTCCGCCCCTGGGCCTGTCCGAGGGGCGCTCGGTAACCTCACCCCATGCGTGCCACCTCGATCGGTCACGCGGGCATCCTCGTCGAAACGGTCGATGGGTCGATCGCCTGCGACCCTTGGTTCCTACCCCAGTTCCATGGCTCGTGGTTCGTGTTCCCGCGCAACGATCGTCTCTCTCGGGAGCTGATGGAGCGCATCTGCAACCCGACGTACCTGTACATCTCCCACATCCACGCGGATCACCTGGACGAAGAGTTCCTGGGCGAAGGGATGAACAAGGACACGACCGTGCTCCTCCCGGGCTATCCGACGCGCGAGCTCGAGCGCATCATTCGCGGCCTCGGGTTCTACAACATCGTGCGCACGATCGACGGCGAGGAGCTGTCGCTGGGGCCGAATCTGAACGTCGCGATCCACGTCGAGACGAGCATCACCGACGGGCCGGGTGGCGATTCGGCGATCGTCATCAGCGACGGCACGGCCCGCTTGGTGAACCAGAACGACTGCCGCACCAACGATCTCGCCGCGCTGCGCAACCACGGCCCGGTGGACCTGCACTGGCTGCAGTACAGCGGCGCCATCTGGTATCCGATGGTGTACCAGGAGACACCCGAGCGAATGCGCGAGTTGATCGACGCGAAGGTGGACAGCCAGTTCTCCCGGGCGATGCGCTACGTCGAGACGCTCGACGCGCGCGCTGTCGTTCCGAGTGCGGGCCCTCCCGCGTTCTTGGATCCCGACCTGTTCCAGTTCAACGTGATCACCGGCGACGAGCTCAGCATCTTCCCCGATCAGCGCAGCTTCATGTCGCGGCTTGAGGCAGCAGGTCGCACGGGGATCCTTGCGGTACCGGGCACGGTGATCGACTTCGGCGCCACCGGCGAGATGCGCATCACGCATCCGATGCCCGAAGCCGAGGTGGAAGCCATCTTCGACAACAAGCTCGACTACCTGCGCGAGTACCAGGCCGACTGGTTGCCGTGGTTGACGCAGATGAAGGCCGAATGGCACGCACCGACCGCCGATCTCCTGGCGACGATGAAGGCGTGGTTCGAACCGCTGATGACGATGGCCCCGACCGTGTGCGATGCCGTTGGCGACGTCGTCGTGTTCCACGCCGGCGACCTTCCGATCGCCCTCGACTTCCCGAACCGCGAGGTTCGGGCGTGGAACGGTGAGGATGCCGGGTTCTGGTTCAAGGTGCAGCGCGAGTTGGTCGAAACGGTGGTCGCATCGCTGGCGAACGACTGGAGCAACGCACTCTTCCTGTCGTGCCGGTTCAGCGCCTGGCGGAAGGGTCAGTACAACGAGTACGTCTACAACTTCTTCAAGTCGCTGGACGTGGAGCGCATGCGGCGCACGGAGGCCGAAGCCCTGCGCAAGCTCGACCCTGATCGCGGCGCGATGGCGCTGGAGGACATCCGGCTCGGCGATTGGATCGTGCAGCGGTCGTGTCCGCACCGCGAGGCCGACCTGAGCGTGTTCGGCGAGATCGAGGGCAGCGAGCTGCTGTGCACGCTCCACGGTTGGCGTTTCGACCTGCACACCGGGCACTGTCGCAACGCCGACGATCGCCCGCTTCGAGTCCGCCGGGCCACCCCCGAGCCCTGAACTCAACGGCCCGAACTCAACGGCCCGAACTCAGCGGCCCGAACTCAGCGGCCCGGACTCAGCGGCCCGGACTCAGCGAAGGGTGAGGCGGTAGGCGAAGCGGTACCTGCCCGCGGGCAGACGGTACCGGGGGAGCACGTCGGGGCCGCAGCTCGCTGTGCCGAGGCCGCGATGGGCGACGTCGAGGTGGACGACGAGTTCGCCGCGCGGCGTGAGCTCGGTTGCCGTGCCGGCGGCGAACAGGTCTGCGGCAGTGAAGTGCGTGGCGGAGCAGTGCAACGACGCGGGCTCGAGCACGTCGACGCGAAGCGTCAGCTGACGGTCGGGGTCACGGTCGGGGTCACGGTCGGGGTCACGGTCGGGGTCGATCAGCTCGAACCAGCGGCAATCGGTTCGCAACCCGAACTCCTGGGGCACCAGGTACGGCATGTGGTCGGGAGCCTGTAGCCACGTGCCGAGCATGGCGCTCGCCTTGCGGTCGGGGTAGTTCTCGTGCGGGCCGCGGCCGAACCAGCGCACCTGCCCGAAGCGCGCAGGCACTTGAAACGTGGCGCCGACGCGCGGGAGATCGGCGAGGGCCTCGGGCACGACGACGGTGTGGTGGTACTCGACACCGCCCGCAACCTCGCGTCGCGTGCACGTGTGGCGCA
>JAYVMH010000166.1:0-17268 GCA_043759015.1 Actinomycetota bacterium | reverse complement strand
GCGTGTTCGCCCGTAGCGAGCGCTCCATGTGGAACTCGAGGCCTTCCTCGGCGGCGATCCCGGTGACGTGTTGCAGGATCTGCGCCGCACGTTCGGGGCCGCCGAACTTCTTCGCGTACGCCTCCTTCACCGGCGTCGCCTTGCCCGGCGAGGCCGTGGGATCGAGCTGGTAGGGCCGGAACGCGATCTCGAACTCCACCTCGTCGCGCAGAAGATCGATCGCCTTCTCGAAGCGGCGCTTGCCGATGTAGCACCACGGGCAGACCACGTCGGACCAGATCTCCACGCTCACTGTCGGTAGCACGGCGCTGAGGTTACGCCCGTATCGTTGCGCCATGACGCCGGCCGACGTTCAGATCACGTTCTGCGCCACGCTTGTCGATCAGTGGTTGGCGATGGGGCTTCGCCACGCGGTCGTGTCGCCCGGTTCGCGGAGCACGCCGATGGCATTGGCCATCGCCGCCCGCGACGACCTCGAGCTGCACATCGCCCACGACGAGCGGACGGCCGCGTTCATGGCGCTCGGCATCGGCCTCGCCACGGGTGTGCCGGCCGTGCTGCTGTGCACGAGCGGCACCGCGGCAGCGCACTTCCACGCGGCGATCATCGAAGCGGACCTGTCGGGAGTGCCGATGCTCGTGATCACCGCCGATCGGCCACCGGAGCTGCAGGGCGTCGGTGCACCGCAGACGATCGACCAGGTCGAGCTGTACGGCGACGTGGTGCGGCTCTTCGTCGGCGTCCCGGTGCCCGAGGCCGACGCGGCGGACCGGTGGCGCGACCTCGCGGTCGATGGCTGGCTGGCCGCGACGGGCATCGACGGCGGGCCGGTGCACCTCAACCTGGCGTTCCGCGAGCCGCTCGTCGGTGCGATCGGCGCACTGCCGGCCGCCGCGCCCCGCGTCGACGGCATCGACGACGAGGTGTGGTTCATGACGCGGCTGTCGATGGACGAGCTCGCGGCGATGCTCCAGCACCCGCGGGGCCTGGTGGTGGCGGGGAACGGCGTCGACGATGCGGACGGGGTGGCGGCCTTGGCAGCGGCGCTCGGTTGGCCGATCCTCGCCGACCCGCGTTCGGGGTGCCGCCATCTTCCCCAGGCCCTGTGCGCGTTCGATTCCATCGTGCGGCACGGGCCCTTCGCCGGCGCGCACGTGCCGTCGGTGGTGCTGCACCTGGGCGAGGCGCCGGCCTCGAAGGTGCTCGGGCAGTGGCTGCAGGCCAGCGGGGCGACCCACGTACAGGTGCATGCGCAGGGTCGCACGATCGACCCTCTGGGGATCATCAACGAGCGCATCTTCGGAGCCGCGTCCGCGGTGTGCGAATCGGTGTTGCCGATGATCGCCGGGCCGACGGACGGCCCGTGGCTGTCGGAGTGGATTGCCGCCGAACAGGCCGCGCAGGCCGCGATCGGCGCGACCACAGGTGCTTGGGTGGGTGCCGTGCTCGGTGAACCGGCCGTCGCGCGTGCGGTCAGCGACGTCGACGCGCGGCTGGTGCTGTCCAGCAGCATGCCCGTGCGCGACGTGGAGTGGTTCGGCTCGCCCAGTTCAACGCGAGTTCACTCGAATCGTGGTGCCAACGGCGTCGATGGCGTGATCGCGACTGCCGTCGGCGTGGCGATCGGCAGCGGCGAGCCGACGGTGCTGCTGCTCGGCGACGTCGCGTTCTGTCACGACCAGTCGTCGCTGACCGCGCTCGCCGCCCGGCAGCTCGCGCTCACGATCGTGGTGGTCGACAACGACGGTGGCGGCATCTTCTCCTTCCTGCCGCAGCGCACGGCGCTCACGACCGAACGGTTCGAGCAGCTGTTCGGTACGCCGCACGGCACCGACCTGGTCGCGCTCGCCAGAGCCCACGGCCTCGGTGCGCGCACGGTGGACACGATCGATGATCTCCTCGCCGCGATCGCCGATCGCGAGGCGACGGTGGTGCGCGTCGAGACCGACCGCGATCGCAACGTGCGAGACCACGATGCAATCCACGCCGCGGTCGCGTCCGCGCTCGGCCCTGCGTGAGTCCGGCAACGAGCGTTGGCAATTGGTAGGTGAGCTCCGCCCGGCGGTGCTGGGGGAGGCAGCACAGGCCGACTCAGACCCGGCGCCGCGGAGCCTCAAGGTGCAGCGGCGGTGGAGGCCGCTCGGGACACCATCGGAATCTTCAGTTCCTCCTCATGTCGACCCCACGAGATGCCGATTGATCGTGCGTGAGCGATAGATCTACGGCGCGGGCCGCACCTGCGAAGGTTCCAACACGAAGCCGTCGGAGCGTGCCTCGATCGTCGCCGCCGACCGCTGAGTTGATCACACCACCCCAATCGGGCCGGCGACACCACACCCTCTGCCGTGGCGATCGGGGCTTCACGCTGGTCGAGATCCTGATTTCGGTGGTGCTGCTCGGTCTGGCCGGAACTGGAACGCTGGTTGGAATGGAGACGTCTGTGCTCGGGTCGGAGTCGCATCGCGATCTGACGACTGCCCAGGGGTGGCTGCAGAGCGCCTCCGACAACCTCCAGGGGCAACCACGTCAGGACTGTGACAACGTCGGCGGAGTCGCAGGCGAGGCGGAGGCACGGATTCGCTCGACCTACCAGACGTTCGTTCAGGGGGTCAGCAACTCCGACGGCTGGGCGCCAGGCCAGATCACGGTGTTGCAGCCAGTGTTGTTCTGGGACGGCGATCAGTACCAGACCGTGTGCTACGACAACTATGGCATCACCTTGCAGTTGGTGACGCTTCAGGTAACGATCCCCAGAAGCCAACTGGTCCGGACGTTGGAGGTGGTCAAAGGTGCCTGACCATCGTCGCTCTCTCGTGCGCCGGGTACGCGACGGCTTCACACTGGTGGAGCTCGTCGTGGCGATGGCTGTGACGGGCATCATCATCACGTCCCTCTCGTCTGCGGTCATCGTGGTGTTACGCACAATAGAACCGACCACCCGCCGGCTCGACGAGACCAAAGACGCCCAGAACTTGGTGACCTGGCTTCCAGTCGACGTGGCATCGGCACCGGCAGCGACCTTGCAAACGGATCCGGCCCTGCCGTCGGGTTGTGCCGGTGCCTCTGCCGGCGTGAACATCCTGTGGCTCAGCTGGACAGAGGCGATCAACGGGACGACGACGACATACGTGGCCGACTACCGAGCCGTGCCCGATGGCACTGGGATGAGGCTGCAGAGGTTCACCTGCTCGGGCACGAGCTCGCTCGACGCTCCGTCCGCCCGAAACGTGTCGAACCCATTGCCGGCGTTGCCGGGTGGTTGGGTTCCCGGTCAAGCGCCGGTTGCTGTGACGGTCAACGGGATCATCGTGACGTTCACGCTCACTCAAGTGGATGGGCGGATCATGAGTGTCGATACGTCGCAGAAGAACCCGGCGGCAACGTTGCCGGCGGTACCGACGACGACCACCCCAGCGTCCACCACGACCACATCCACCCCCACGTCCACCACATCCACGACACCACCCACATCCACGACACCACCCACCACGACGACGATCCCATGCGTGGTCTCCTCGGCGACAGCGTCACCGAGCTCGGCGGCTACGCACAGCAAGGCACCGAACCTGCTGCAGCAAGATGTGACAGTGACCATCACCAAGAGCGGACAGTGTCAATCGCTGCAATTGCAGTACGACACGGGCGGCTCGATGGGTCTGCTGTACCAGAACTTCTCGACGACGGCGCCGTACACGGTGACCCTGCGCGGGTTCACCACGGGCGGCACGGAGATCTGGACCGCTGGCACACACACCCTGTACGTGATCGACAACAACAAGACCGTGCTCAAGACCACGACATTGACGGTGAGCTGACATGACCGAATCCGACCCACGCCCCCAACAAAGCGACCGCGACCGGGGCGCCATCCTCACCATCGCATTGTTTTTGACGATACTGCTCGCCACTGTGTCTTCAGCGATCGCCGTCTACGCGTCCGCGGGTCTGCGGTACGCGCGCGTGGTCCAAGACCGGGCCGACCGACTCTCCGCCGCCGATGGCGGGATGCAATACGTCATCGAGAAGCTCAAACTCCGCCAGACCCTGTGCGTCACTGCCGTCGCCCAGAACGGGCTGACCACGATCGTCCCCCCATCACTCAACGGCGCGACCATCACCGTCACGTGCGACCGCGTCGGAACCCTCATCAGCGACATCCAGAGCTGGGCTCTCGTTGTCACCGGCCAGGGGATCCCGAGCGGTTTGCCAATCTTCAGCACCCAGGGCGGTAACGGACTGACGAAGTCGTTCGGCGGCCCTGTCTTCATGACCGATCCGACCCGACTCAACGTCGCAGCACCGGCCGAGATCAAAGACGGTGACTTGTGGTACACCGGATCGTCGTGCCCGATTCCGGCGCCGCCGCCACCCGCCATCACCAATCTCACCTTTACACCGGCGTTTCTGCGTGGCCCGCTGTGCACCCTCAAACGCTGGGACGAGGTGTTCCGCACGCCAGCGCTGCCACCAATGCCGACCACCGTCAATCCGGCGCCTGTCACGATGGCCTCCGGGTGCCGCGTGTTCTTCCCCGGCAAGTACACAGTTGCGCCGGTGTTCGATGCCCAGAACTACTTCGTGGCCGGGGACTACTACTTCCAGGACGTCTTTCTGAACGTGACCGGCACAGCGATCGCGGGGTTTGCCGACGGCACCAATGGCGACACCCAGTTTCTCAACGCCAGCACCTGCAGCGCCGCGGCCGCCACCTATCCAGGAAGCGGTGCAGGTGCCACCTTCGTCCTCGGCGGTAGCAGCAAGATCTACATCGGAGACAACGGCGGCCTCGAGATCATGCGCCGCCGCCAAGGCACGAACGTCGTCAGCGTGGAAGCAGTCGACTCGTCGACCGCAACCGGCGGCTACGAAGAGAGCTCTGTCGACTACGCCAGCGGCCAGAACATCTATGAATCGAAACCCGGGAACAACCAGGATGCGGCGATCCACGGCCTGTGGTGGACACCACGAGGACGAGTCGTGCTGGGAAACGTCACCAACACCGCCAACGGGCAGTTCCTCGGCGGGCTCGTCGGCGCCTACGTCGAGGTCCAAGCGTCGGCTTCCGTCAACTCACTCAACATCCGGGTCGAGACCAGTCCGGCCAAAGCCAAGTGGCTGCTGATATCAACAGCAACCAAGCACAGCAACACAACAACCATCCGCGCCGTTGTCGAGTACCAACCCGACACAGCCTTCCTCGCGATCAACTCCTGGCGAGTCAGCTGATCCTGGAGGTAGCTGGCACGTCTGGAGGAGCTCAGAGCTGCTGTCCTGCTCGCTGTCCCAGCTGGCGCAGTGATCGACCGCGGAGACGGCGCGTCCCTTGGCTTCGAGGGCCGTGGCGACCGTGCGCAGGTCCGATAGACCGGCCGATTCACCACAACATCATCACGGTCGTTCGGATCGATCACCGGTCCGACGTCTATCGAGCGCGAGAGCACCGGGCACAGCCATCGACGAGTCAGGGGCGCACGATGGCGCTCAGCATCGCCTGCAGCTTTGCCTGTGTCTCGGCGAGCTCGCTGAGCGGGTCGCTGGCGGCGACGATGCCGCCGCCCGCGACGAGGCGGGCCCGGCGACCGTCAGGCGACAGTTCGGCGCAGCGGATCGCCACGGCCCAGGTGCCGTCGCCCGCGGCATCCACCCAGCCGACCGCGCCGCCGTAACGGCCGCGGACGAACCCTTCGGCACTGGCGATCAGCGCCAGCGCTTCCGCGCGGGGGAACCCGCTGAGCGCCGGCGTGGGCGACAGCGCCCTGACGAGCTCGAGCACGTTCGGGCGTGGGTCGCTGAGGAGCCCTTCCATCGCCGTACCGAGGTGCTGCACGTTGGCGACGGTCACGATGCTCGGCTCGGGCTGCCAATCGAGGTAGCTGCACCACTGCAGCAACGTGTCGTGGATCATGTCGATGACGACACGATGCTCGATCTGGTTCTTCTCGCTCGCCAACAGCTCATCGGCGGCGCGTCGGTCGGTGTCGGGGTCGCCGGTGCGCGGCGTCGTGCCGGCGAGCGGGTGCGAGCGCACCTCGTTGCCGCACACCGCGATGAGCAGCTCCGGTGACGCACCGAGGAACCCGTCGACCGAATAACGGTAGCTACGCCCGAACATCGCCTTCAGGCGCAGCAGGACCGCGTGCACGTCGATCGGGTCGGGGCTTTCGACCGACACCTCGCGGGCGATGACCGCCTTGGTGAGGTCGCCGGCGCGCACGGCATCGCGCGCGGTGGCCACCGCGGTGAGATATCGCTGCACGTCCGTGAGCGGGCGCACGGTGAACTCCTGGGCCTGCGGCGTCGGGCGGCTGTCGCCGATCAACGGCTCGTCGGCGCCGTCGATGGTGGTGACCCAGCGCCGGCCGTCGGCGGCCTTGCCGACCACGACCGCAGGGATCACCAGCGCGCACGGCGTGCCCGGCTCGAACGGCACCACGCCGAGGGCCAACGGCTGCACTCCACCGACCTCGTCGACGTGCTCGATCGCCGCCAGCGCGCCCGCCACATCGGCCAGCTCAACCCGCGCGGCCACGCCGCGGCCGGCAATGCCCACTCCGTCGCGCACGAACAGGTAGCCGTCACCGCGAGCGACGTCGTTGAGATCGACGTCGTCGACCAGTGGTCTGGTGTGGGCGCGCATCACGAACGTCGAGTGCCGACCATCAGCTGCGTGAGGCCGCCGGTGAGCTGATGGTGCGCCGCATCGGTGAAGCCAGCGTTGCGCAGCATCGAGACCATCTCGCTCGCCGATGGCAGGTAGGCGACGCTTTTGGGGAGGTACCGGTAGGCGGCCCCGTCGCTGAGTGCGGCACCGATCCTGGGCACCACCTTTCCGAAGTAGATGTTGTTGCCCCAACGAATGAACCGGTTCTTCGGCACCCCGACGTCGAGCAACGCGATCCGGCCACCGGGCCGCACCACTCGGGCGAGCTCGGTGAAGAAGGCGGGCAGCTCGCGCAGGTTCCGCAGCGCGAACCCGCACGTCGCGCCGTCCACCGAGTGGTCGGGCAGGGGCAGGCGCAGGATGTCGGCCTGCACGCGAGGGCTGCCGCTGCGATCGGCCACGAGCATCCCGTAGCTGAGATCGAACGAGATCGGATGGGCACCCGCGTTCGTCAGGTCGATGCACAGGTCGCCCGTGCCGGCGGCGAGATCGATCACCGTGCTGCCGCCGGGCAGTGCCAGCATTCGGACGGCTTTCTTGCGCCAGCGCACATCCAGACGGAACGTCATGATCCGGTTGACCATGTCGTAACGGGGAGCGATCGCGTCGAACATCTGGCGGACCGCTTGCACCTTGTCCTCGCCCTCGGGCAGTTGTTCGGTGTCCCAGCTGCGCTCGACCATCGCCCGCAGGCTAGTAGCGCTGCGGTCGCGGACGTTCGGCAGCTTTCCGGGCGCTCGCCCTGTGGCAGCATTCGCGAATGAGCAACGAACTGTGGCGCAAAGGTGCACTCGAACTGGCCGGGATGATCGCCCGCAGGGAGGTCTCCAGCCGGGAAGTCGTCGAGGCGCACTTCGCCCGCATCGACGAGGTGAACCCGCGGCTGAACGCCGTCGTGCGGCGACTCGACGACACGGCACTCGCCGCGGCCGAGGCGGCCGACCGTGCCGTCGCCGCAGGTGGTCCGCTCGGCCCCCTGCACGGGGTGCCGGTGACGGTGAAGGAGAACATCGATCTCGCCGGCACGCCGACCACCCAGGCGGTGGTGGCGCTGGCCGAGGCCGTCGCACCGATCGATGCACCGCTCGTGGAACGGGTGAGGGCCGCCGGGGCGATCCCCATCGGGCGCACCAACCTGCCCGACCTCGGGCTGCGCGTCACCACCGAGAGCTCGCTGCACGGTGTGACCCACAACCCGTGGCACCCGAACCGCACCACCGGTGGTTCCAGCGGCGGCGAGGGCTCCGCGTTGGCCTCGGGGATGAGTCCGCTCGGGTTCGGCAACGACATCGGCGGTTCGCTGCGCAACCCGGCCACGTGTTGCGGAATCGTGGCCATCAAGCCGACCACGGGCGTGGTGCCGTTCGCGACCGTCATCCCGCCCGAGGATTTCGGCATCGCCAGCCAGTTGATGCTCACCGACGGTCCGATGGCGCGGCACGTTGCCGACGTGCGGGCCGGGCTCGCCGCGATCGCGGGTGCCCACGATCGAGATGCGCACAGCATTCCGGTCACGCTCATCGACCGCGCCGCCGGCCGGTCGCTGCGGATCGCCGTGCTCGCCGACCCTCCGGGCGGGAACACCCACCACGAGGTCGTCGCGGCCATTCGCGGCGCAGCCGACGCGTTCTCGAACGCCGGCGCACAGGTGAGTGAGGCATCGCCGCCCAGCTTCGAGCGGGCGGTGGAGCTGTGGGCACTGATCCTCACCAGCGAGATCAACGCCAACCTGCCGTTGCTCGAGATGGTGATGGGCGAGGACGGGTTGCGCTTCCTCAACTTCGCTCGTGAGGTGATCCCGCAAGTCGACGTGACGACGCTCATGACCTCCTTCGCCGACCGCAACCGCGTCAATCGCGAATGGCACACGTTCCTCACCGAGTACGACATCCTGCTGATGCCGACGTGGGCCAACCCGCCCTTCGAGCTCGGTGCCGACGTGGTGTCCGTCGAAGCCGCGACAGCGACGCTGGAAACGCTGCGTCCCGTGCTACCCGCCAACCTTTTGGGCATCCCGGCCGCCGTTGTTCCCGTCGGCATGGCGGACGGGATGCCGGTCGGCGCTCAGCTCGTCGGTCGTCGTTTCGCCGACCTCACCTGCCTCGCCGCGGCCGAGGTGCTCGAAGGCCACTTCGGCCCGATGACGCCGATCGACCCCGTGTGGTGAGCGGTGTGGTGAAGCGGAGGGTGAGGCATGTGGTGAGGTGGAGGGCGAGTCAGCCTTCGGTGGCCATCTGCTTGGCCCAGCGATAGTCGGCCTTGCCGGAAGGTGAGCGCACGACGTCGGCCACCCGCACGAACTGCTTTGGCAACTTGTAGCGCGCGATGTGCCGTTGCGCCTCCGCGCGCAGGTCGTCGTCGGTCGCTTCGTATCCCTCGCGGATGCGCACGATCGCGACGACCTCGTTGCCCCATCGTTCGCTCGGTCGGCCGGCGACGACGCAGTCGTAGACCGCGGGGTGCGCCTTGACCGCGGCCTCGACCTCCTCGGCGAAGATCTTCTCCCCACCGGAGTTGATCGTGAGCGAGTCGCGTCCGTGCAGTTCGATCACGCCGTCGGAACGCAGCCGTGCCCGATCGCCGGGTACGGCGTATCGCTCGCCGGCGACGACGGGGTAGGTGCGCGCAGTCTTGGCCGCGTCGCCCAGGTAGCCGAGCGCCAATCGGCCGCTCTTGGCGAGCCACCCGATCTCCGCGTCGCCGGCTTCGAGGACGCGGCCGAGGTCGTCGCTGAGCACGTGGTTGCCCGGGCTGATGGGAAACGTGCCGGTGGTGGCGCCGGAGCCGGCAGACACGTGCGACAGCTGTCCACCGGCCTCCGACGAGCCGAGCCCGTCGACGATCATCAGCGTGGGCAGGTGCTGAAGGAACTCCTCCTTCAGGTTCGCGCTCAGCGGCGCGCCCCCCGACAACAGCACCGTGAGGCTCGACAGGTCGTAGTCGCCCTCGGCCAGCTGGTCGAGCAGGGGGCGGCCGAACGCGTCGCCGACGATGAGGAGGAAGTTCAGCTGCTCGCGTGCGATGAGGCTCCAGATGTCATGCGGGTCGAGTCGTTCGGGCACTGCCTGCACGTGGACCGTGCCACCCGTGTTCCACGTCCGGAAGCTCATCCAGTGACCGGCCCCGTGCATGAACGGTGGCGCGAGGAGCGCCCTCAGCCCGCCGGTGGCTTCCAGCAGCACACCTTCGATCGAGTCCGCCCTACTGCCGCCGAAGCACTCCACGTTGGCGTCGCCGTTGCGCCACAGCACGCCCTTGGGCATGCCAGTGGTGCCGCCCGTGTAGAGGATGTAGAGGTCGTCGGCGCTCCAGTTCACGTTCGGCCGCGCGGGCGAGGCATGCTCGAGCGCGTCCTCGTACCAGGTGGCGCCCGGCAGCAATGCGTTACCCGATTCGTCGGCGACCTGGAGGATCACGCGCAGGTTGGGCAGATCGGGCAGCACCTCGGCGAGCGTCGGTGCGAACTGGCTGTGCACCACCACCGCGGCAGCGTTCGAGTCGTCGAGGAGGTAGCGCAGCTCCTCGGCGACGTAGCGGTAGTTGACGTTGAACGGCGCCACCCGCGCCTTGAACGAGCCGAGCATCGCCTCCAAGTACTCGTTGCCGTTGTGGAGGTAGATCGCCAAGTGGTCCTGGCCGCTCTCGTGGCCCTCGAGCCGCTCGCGCTCCACGTGGCAGCCGAGACCGGCGCCGATGAGGTGGTTGGCGAACCGGCGGGTACGCTCGGTGACGTCGCGCCAGGTCAGCCTGCGTTCGCGGAACACAAGACACACCTGGTCGGGGCGGGTCGCTGCGATGGCCTCGTGCACCTCGGCGACGGAGAACTCTGCCGTCATGCGGGCGAACCTACCCATCCCTTTCGGGTCGCTCACCATCGGGCGCGGTGCCGAACCCGGCCCCGCGATCAGAACAGGGTGGGGTGCTCGATCGCCTTCACGGGCAGCGGTTCGGGCAATCGGGAGAGCTCGGGCACCTCGGCGGCCACGTGCTCGTGGAACTGGCGAGCCAGCAGCGGGCTGCGCAGGTTGTCGGGTGTGTGCACGAACACGGTCGGCGTCCTGCCCTGGTCGAGCCACTCGGCCACGATCGGCTCCCAGCGGCGCAGCCCTTCGTCGGTGAGGTCGGGGTGATCGCTGCCGATGAACCGCACGATCGGTCGATCCGTGAGCGGCTCGGTCAGCAGCGGCACCCGCGGCTTGGTGCGCCACTCGTCGAGCCCGTCGTCGGTGATCGGGGTTCGATGGAACAACGCGATGGTGTCGAGGAGCACCCACTCGGCGCGATGTCGTCGTAGCAGCGCCTCCAGCGACCGGCGACCGTCGCCGCCGAAGAAGTCGGCGTGGCGAACCTCGACCGACCAGCGAACGTCGGTCGATGCCGCCGCCAGCACGCGGTGCAGCGATGCCAGGTCGGCAGGACCGAACGAGGGTGGCAGCTGCAACGTGACGCTGCCCACGAGGTCGCCGAGCGGAGCGATCAGGGCGACGAATGCGGCGAGCTCGGCATCGACGTCCTGCAGCCGACGGTCGTGGGTGATCGTGCGCGGCACCTTGAAGACGAACCGGAAGCCGGGGTGCGCGAGCGACGCCCACTTCGTCACAGTCGCAGTGGGCGGCAGCGCGTAGAACGTCGTGTTGCCCTCCACGGCGTTCAACAACCTGCTGTAGGCGAACAGCTCCTGACCCGCGGCCGTGTCCGACGGCAGATGACGGCCCACCCATTGTCGCTGCGCCCACATGGGGCATCCGACATGCAACGTCGGTGCGGAGGTCACTCGTAGCTACGGTAGACGCACTCGGCAACGCAGCTGGGCTTGGTGGCGCCCTCGGTCTCGAACGTCAGCTCGTAGGTGGTCTGGACGCCGCCGGGGATGTCGTCGACCTGGAGCAGCTTCGCGCCGAGCCGCAGCTTCGCGCCCACCGGCACCGGCGACATGAAGCGCACCTTGTTGCAGCCGTAGTTGACGCCCATCTTGAACCCGGTGGTGATCACGGCCTGGGGCATCAGGGTGGGCGCCAGCGAGAGCGTGAGGTAGCCGTGGGCGATCGGCCCACCGAACGGGCTCTCCTTCTTCGCCCGTTCGACGTCGATGTGGATCCACTGGTGATCGCCGGTCGCCTCGGCGAACAGGTTCACCCGCTCCTGGGTGATGTCCATCCAGTCGGAGTAGCCGAGGTGCTCGCCGATCAGGGACTTGAGTTCTGCGCTGCCGTTGATGATGCGGGGTGCCATGGAGCAAGCATGACATCTCGTGATGCTCTACGGTGAAGCTGTGGGGGACAAGCAGCCCGGGGACAAGCAGCCCGGGGACAAGCCGTTGGGCGACCAGCCGTTCGGGGACAAGCCGTTCGGGGACAAGCCGTTCGGGGAACGACTCGTTCGTGGTGCGCTGCTCCCGCTTCGACTCGCGAAGAACAGCGCCCGTCTCGTCAGGAGTGCGTTCATGGCCGACTTCCTCACCACCTACTCGATCACCCAGGGCGGCAAGCTCGCGGTGATCGACGATCGCCCGAACGGTGAGCTGATCTCGTTGACCTATGCCGAGTTGAACCAGCGGGCCAACCAACTGGCGAGCGTGCTGCTGGGCATGGGGGTGACGCCAGGTGAGTCGAAGGTGGTGTGGTGCGGGCAGAACTCGATCGGGTTGGTGGTGATGGTGAACGCCGCCCGCAAGCTCGGGGTCACCGCCGTCCCACTGAACTACAGGCTCAGCGACGAGGAGGCCACCTACGTGACCGACCACTGCGACGCGACCGTGGTGTACGTCGATGCCGAGTTCGCGCCGATGTTCGCTCGCATCCGCAAGGACCTGCCGAAGGTGCAGCAGTACCTCGTGTTCGACACCGACGCGCCCGACATGCTCGACGACATGCTCGACATCGACGCGTTGATCGGCGCCGCATCGACCTCTGAGCCCGAGATCCCCGCAGCCACCGAGGCCGGGTCGACGATGATCTACACGAGCGGCACCACTGGCAAGCCCAAAGGTGCGTTGCGTCGCGGCACGCAGGGCGCAGCGCAGAGCGCGGCGCTGATGGCGTACATCGGCTACGTGCCGAACGACGTGTACATCCCCACCGGCCCGCTGTACCACTCAGGTCCCGGCGGCTTCATGGGGCTTGCATTGGCGCTCGGCCAGACGATTGTGCTGCAGCGCAAGTTCAACGCCGAGGATTGGCTGCGACTGGTGGAGAAGTACAGGGTCACCAGCACGTTCAGCGCGCCGACTCCGATCCGGATGATCTGCAACCTCCCCGACGACGTGAAGGGCAGGTACGACGTCTCGTCGATGAAGCGGATGATCGCCAACGCCGCGCCGTGGAGCTTCGCGCTGAAGCAGATGTACGTCGCCCACTTCCCGGCCGACTCGCTGTTCGAGGTGTACGGCAGCACCGAGCTCGGCGTCAACTGCGTGCTCCGACCTGAGGACCAGATGCGCAAGCCGGGCTCGTGCGGCAAACCGTCGCCGATGGTGGAGATCAAGTTGTTCGACGACGAGGGCAACGAAGTCACCGGTGTCGGGCCCGAGCACACCGGCGAGCTGTTCGTGAAGAGCCCGAGCGTGTTCGCCGACTACTACAAGCAGCACGACAAGTTCATGGCCGACAACAAGCACGGCTATCAGACCGTCGGCGACATCGCCTACCGCGACCACGAGGGCTACATCTACATCTGCGACCGGAAGAAGGACATGATCATCTCCGGCGGGATGAACATCTACCCGGCCGAGATCGAAGCGGCGCTGGAGCACCATCCCGATGTGCTCGAGGTCGCGGTGTTCGGGACCCCGAGCGACGAATGGGGCGAGACCGTGCATGCCGTGGTGGTCGTGCGCGAAGGCGCCTCGATGACCGCCGATGCGGTGATGGTGTTCGCCCGCGAGCACCTCGCCAACTACAAAGCCCCGCGCTCGGTGAGCTTCATGGACGAGCTGCCCAAGACCGGCAGCGGCAAGATCCTCAAGCGCGAGCTCCGCGCCCCCTTCTGGGCCGGCCGTACCAGCAAGGTCTGAGCAGATCCGGTCAGACCCAGCAGCTCGGGTCAGCTCGGGTCTTCTGGGTCTGAATCGTTCCAAATCGCGATCTGGGGCGAATCTGTCTCGGACACCGCTACGGAAATCGCCCAGATCGCGTCAGCCGAACTCGTGCAGCACCTCGGTCAAGGTGCGTCGCCCGATCGCCGGCATCGAGGTGGAGTCGTCGCCCGTGAGGTAGGCGAGCGACAGGTTGAGTGCCCACCCCGCGGCCCGCCGCCACGTGAGGTCGTCGACCTGTGCCGTCGTTCGGAACAGATCGCGATTTGCGCGATCGAACATCATCCACGCCAGCGCGAGGTCCGTGGCCGGGTCGCCGGCCGTGACGTCGCCGAAGTCGATGACGGCGGAGAGCTCGCCGTCGGTGGTGAGCATGTTCGACGGATGCAGATCACCGTGCAACCACATCGGTTCGCCGTCCCAAAGCGGTGTCGCGGCAAGGTCGTTCCACACTCGACGAGCTGCTGCGGCGTCGACGACGTCGCCCAGCACGGTGAGTCGCGTGTCCACCGCTTCCGCCCGACGTTGGAGGGCGACACCGCGGACCGGGTTCTCCGGCGCGTCGGTGGGTGCGGGTCGATGCAGCGCCCTGACGAACGCGGCCAAGACCGTCGCGGTCTGCTCGGCGTCGCGTGGCGGCCGCTCGGCGGCAGACGACCCAGGCAGCCAGGGGCTCAAGCTCCAGTGCCAGGGGAACGCAGCGCTCGGTGCGCCGACGAACACGGGAACGGGGATCGGCAACGGAAGCCTCGGCGCGAGAACGGGGAGCCACCGTTGCTCGTGGAGGATGAGCGCGGCGCTCGCCGCCCGTCGAGGCAGACGGGCCACGAGGCCGTCGCCGACCCGAACGATCGCGTTGTCCCATCCGTTGCCGACGAGCCGAACGGGAGCCTCGCTCAGCTGAGGTTGCTGCTCGCGGAGCAGCGTTGCCACGAGTGCGACATCGATGCGGATCTCCGCGCCGGGGGTCGCCATCAGTAACCCAGACGTTCCACCCGATCGGGCTTTCGCTGCCAGTCCTTGTCGACCTTCACGAACAGCTCGAGGAACACGCCCTCGGGCAACTGGGCGCGGGCACGCTGACCGACTTCCTTGAGCACGGACCCGCCCTTGCCGATCACCATGCCCTTCTGGCTGTCGCGCTCGACAATGATCTCGACGCGGATCCGCGGCCACTCCCACTCCGTGACTCGCGTCGCGATGCTGTATGGCAGCTCGTCGCGGGTGACGGCGAGCAGCTGCTCACGCACGAGCTCGGCCACCCACTCTTCCTCCGGCTGGTCGCTGACCGTGTCGCTCGGGAAGTACAGGGGCCCCTCGGGGAGCAGTGCCGACAGGTGCGCGACGAGCTCGGGGACGCCGTCGCCCGTCTTCGCGGAGACCGGGAAGTAGTGGGCAGCGCCCAACTTGCCCGCTTGGATCAGCTGCGACAGCACGGTGTCGCGCTTCACCGCGTCGGTCTTGTTGACGATCACGATCGCGGTGGCGAGGTCGAGATGACCGGCCACCCACTGATCGCCTGAACCGAACGGCTTCGTCGCGTCGATGACGAGGCAGACGGCGTCGACGTCGTGGACGCTGTCCAGCGCCGTGGCGTTCACCCGCGCGCCCAGTGCCGTCACCGGCTTGTGCAACCCGGGAGTGTCGACGAACACGAGCTGCGCGTCCGCGGTGGTGAGGATGCCGCGGATGCGGGTGCGCGTGGTCTGCGGCTTGTCGCTGACGATGCTGACCTTGCGGCCGCACATCGCGTTCACCAACGTGCTCTTGCCGACGTTGGGGCGACCGACGAGAGTGACGAATCCGCTGCGCATCAGGCGCGCCACGCTATCGGCGTGCGGTCAGGGGACGACGGACGACGTGGTCGTGGTGGCCGCGGCGGTCGCGTCGAGCAGCAAGCTCAGGAAGTCCACCTTCGTCAGCAACTGACCGGGTTGGGTGATCTCGCCCGACGGCCTCGGCACAGCTTCGTTGAACATCACCTGCCCGACACCGCGGCTGTCCGTGAGCGTGAGCACGATCTGCCCGATGACGAGCCGCTGATCGCTGACGGCGATCGTGTCGAAGAAGCCGACGGGAAGCTCGACGGTTGCGACCCCCGCGGTGGCGCTCACCTTGATCTCGGCCTTGCGCGGCACAGCGGTTCGCAGGGCGAACGCCAAATCTCCCTGCGGGCCCGGCTGCAGTGCCTGGATGATCAGCTGTGGCGCGGCGGGAGCAGGGATCGGCTGCGTCACGTAGGTGAGTTGACCGTTGGTGATGAAGTACAGCCGCACCGGCTCGGTCTGCACCGCTGTTGTGCTGGACCCCGGATTGGTCGTCGTGGGGGCGACGGTGGTGGTGGACGACGGGGTGGTGCTCGGCGCGACCGTGTCGTCCAGCCCGAACGGCGGGTTCATCTTGTTCACCTTGCCGTCGCCGACGACGCTGCAGCCCACCACGGTGAGCGCCGTGCCGAGCGTGACCAACAGACTGAGGAACACGAGTCGAGCACGCATCACACGACCTCCGGGAAGCTCACCTTGAAGCGGGCGCCGCCGCCCGGTCGATCCTCCACCCATGCCTCGCCGCCATGGGCGTGCGCGTGCTCGGCCACCAGCGACAGCCCGAGCCCGGTGCCCACGCGATGGCGTGCTGCGCTGCCGCGCGCGAACCGCTCGAAGATGCGCGACCGCTCGCCACGGGCCACGCCCGGACCCGCGTCGTCGACGCAGAGCACGACGGCGTTGCGACCCTGCACGTCGAGCGACACCCGCACCGGCCCGCCGCCGTGCTCGCGGGCGTTCTCCAACAGGTTGGCGAGGATGCGTTCGAAACGCAGCTTGTCGAGCCGGATGAGCGTGGGGGTCTTCTTGTCCACTTCGATCGGCACGTCGCCGAACCCGTAGCGCTGAGCGATGCGTGGCACCAACTCGCGCATGTCCATCTCCTCCCTGTGGAGCTCGGTGGAGCCGGCGTCGATGCGGGAGAGCTCCAGCAGATCCATCACCATGTGATCGAAGCGGCGCACCTGGCTCACGACCACGTCGAGCGCCTGCCGGGTGCGGTCGGGCAGATCCTCACGTCGTCCGTCGAGCACCTCGACAGCGGCGGTGAGCGCGGTGATGGGAGAGCGGAGCTCGTGACTGACGTCGCTCGCGAAGCGGACCTCGCGTTCGATCCTCGTCTGGACCGCATCGGCCATGTCGTTGAAGGACCGGGCCAGACGGTCGAGGTCGGGATCGTTCTCCGGTGGCATGCGAGCGTCGAGGCTGCCGGTCGCGATCTCGCCGGCCGCGGAGGCCACCC
Source organism: Actinomycetota bacterium (assembly GCA_043759015.1). Taxonomy (GTDB): domain Bacteria; phylum Actinomycetota; class Acidimicrobiia; order Acidimicrobiales; family Ilumatobacteraceae; genus UBA668. The sequence continues at coordinate 286 of JAYVMH010000166.1, read as the reverse complement.
GCGACAGTGGGCGCAGGAGCCGACGGCTCGCCCACAGACCGGCGAAGCCCGCGAGGAGCATCGTGACAGCCGAGCCGACGAGGAGCGCCGTGGCGATGGCTCGCAGGTTGCGCTGCGTGCTCTGCATGGGGAACGCCTCGAGGTACTGCGCCTTCACGGCCGGCATGTTCACGCCCACGGCGACGTATGGCTCGTTCAGGTAGTCGAAGCGTTGCTGGCCGCTGCCACCGACGTTGACGACGCCGAGCAGTTCGGGTGGGAACGCGTCGATGTAGCGGATGTCGGC
>JAYVMH010000165.1:0-3477 GCA_043759015.1 Actinomycetota bacterium | reverse complement strand
CCTTGGCGAGGACGTTCAACCCCTCTGCGAACGCGGCCATCATCCCGTACTCGATGCCGTTGTGCACCATCTTGACGAAGTGCCCTGCGCCGCTCTCGCCGCAGTGCAACCAGCCGAGCTCGGCCGGCGTGGCGTCGCCCGTGCGGCCCGCGGTGCGCGGCGCCGTGTCCATGCCCGGTGCCAACGAATCGAAGATCGGCGCCATCTGATGCACCGCTGCCGCTGGGCCGCCCACCATGAGGCAGTACCCGCGGTCGAGCCCGAAGACACCTCCGCTCGTGCCGACGTCGAGGTAGTGGATGCCCTTCGTGGCAAGCGGTCCGGAGCGGTCCACGTCGTCGCGGTACCAGGAGTTGCCGCCGTCGATCAGCGTGTCGCCCGCGGCCAGCAGCGGCTCGAACGTGGCGATGGTCGACGCCACGTACGCGGCGGGCACCATCAGCCACAGGTGTCGCGGTGGCGCGAGCGACGCGATGACCTCTTGCGGTGTGTGCGCCCCGATCGCGCCCTCCGCCTCCATCGCCGACACCGCGTCCGCGTTCACGTCGTACGCGACGCACTGGTGGCCGTCGCGCTGGAGCCGCCGGACCATGTTGGCGCCCATCCGGCCGAGTCCGATCATTGCGATCTGCATGCCAGACAGGTTGCCACGTTTCCGGCCGTTACCCTCGCGGCGATGGAAGAACGGCAACGAGACCTCGAGGGCGTGCTGCGCGCTCACCGCACACTTGCCGAGCATCTGGCCGGGCTGACGGACGAGACCGTCAGGCGACCGTCGCGACTGCCCGACTGGTCGGTCGGCCACGTGCTCACGCACATCGCCCGCAACGCGGATGGGCTGCTCAACATGATCGACGGCGCGATGCGCGGCGACGTCGCGCACATGTATCCAGGCGGGCTCGAACAGCGCGCTGCGGACATCGCCGCCGGCGCACCACGTCCAGCGCGACAGCTGGTGGACGACGTGGCCTCCACGAGCGCAGCGCTGGAGGCAGCATTCGCCTCGATGACCGACGCCGCATGGCAGGGCCACGGCGCCGCCGCGTTCGGTCCGGTGGCCATGACGGATGTTCCCGGCCGCCGCCGGCGCGAAGCGGAGGTGCACCACGCCGACCTCGGGCTCTCGTACACCTGGCGCGTCTGGCCGGCCGACTACGTGCGCTCAGAGATCCAGCGGCTCACCATGTTGTGGAACAGTCGTCAGCCGATGGGGCTCACGGGTCTCCCCGCGGCCGCGCTGGCGGTCGACGAGCATCATCGGGCCGCATGGCTGCTCGGACGTGCCGACATCGACGGGCTCGAACCTGCGAGATTGTTGGGATGAATCGCTCACTTCTGCGGGTGGCGGGCACGGTGGCGGTGTCGGTGGCGGCGTTGTTGGCGCTGCCCGCGATGTCGGCGTCGGCGCACTCGCAGCTCGACTCCAGCACCCCGGCCGCGAACAGCGTCGTCGAAGCCTCACCGCCGTCGATCGTGCTCGACTTCAACGAGGAGATCGAAGGCTCACTGGCCGACATCCGGTTGTTCGACAGCAAGGGCACGTTGGTACCGGTCGGTCCGCCCGAGCGCGGCGAGAACCCCAGCATCGTGACGGTCAAGGTGCCCACGCTCGCCAAGGGCCTGTACGCGGTCATCTGGCGTGTCACCTCCGCCGATGGCCATCCCGTGGACGGCGCGTTCAGCTTCCAGTTCGGAGCCGAGGCGGCTGGGAACGGCAAGGCGCTGATCGACCAGGTGCGCAACGGCAACTCCAGCGCGACCGCCGTCAGCTGGACGTACGGCGTGATGCGGTTCCTCGCCCTCGCCGGGGCCATCATGCTGCTCGGCGCCGGTTTCTGGAGCCAGCAGGGGCGGCCGCCGCTGGGCGAGCACCCGAGCGTTCATCGCCTGATGCGGGCGAGCTGGCTCACGCTGTTCGTCGGTTCGCTCGGTGCGTTCGCGATGTTCGGTTCGCAGGCAACCGCGGGCGGGCTCGCCTCCGGGTTGAAGCCGTCGGTGTGGCGCACCATCGTGGGCACGCAGACCGGCAACATGCTGCTCGCCCGGATCCTGCTCACGTTCGTGCTCGCCGCGCTCGTCGCCCGGCCGCAGCCCAACGTGCTGTGGAAGGCAAGCGCCGCGATCGCATCGCTCGGTCTGCTGATCACGTTCTCCGGCGCCGGCCACCCCAACGCACTGACGCCACGCGGGTTGTGGATCCTCATCGACGTCACGCACCTTGCCGCGATCGCCGTGTGGCTGGGCGGCCTCGTCACGTTGTGGCGAGTCGGACAGGAGTGGATCGCCGAACCAGAGGCTCTGCACCCGACCAAGATGTTCTCGCTCGCGTCGACGATCGCTGTGCCGGTGATCGTGGGTACCGGTGTGCTGCAGACCTGGAAGCTCGCCGGTGGCCTGTCCGACGTGACCGCGACCGACTGGGGTCGGCTGCTGCTCGGCAAGGTGATGCTGGTGGTGGTCATCCTGGCGATCGCGGCGGTCTCGCGCTGGTTGTTGATCAACGAGGGCGCGTCCTCGATCCGCCGGACCGTGATTGCCGAGGCCGTCGTCGGACTGCTCGTCGTGGGCCTCGCCGCCGGGATGGTCGCGCAGCCACCGAGACCGGCGATCCCCCACCGGGAGTTCAGCCAGACGCTGACGGCGAGTGGACTGATCGCTACCGTCTCGGTCAGTCCCGGCCAGGTCGGCCGGAACGACTTCCACCTCATCATCACGCCACCTGGTGGCTCGATCGCGCCGGTCAGCGGGGCAACCGTGCGGGTGTCGCTGCCCTCCGCCAACGTTCCGAACTCGCCGGTCAACCTGCTGGTGGAGGGGCCGAACCACTACAGCGGCAAGCTCACGATCCCCAAGCCGGGCGACTGGGTGCTGGAAGTGCTCGTAAAGGTGACCCCCACGAGTACCGTGCTGATGAAGACGAACTTCACGATCCCGTAGCGAGCGGTGCCTCGGTGCGCAGCCAGGTCTGCGTGGTCCGGTGGCCGAGATCGATCATCGCGGCCGCGCGCTCGACCGAGAACGTCGTCACCGGCGACGGCGGAGCCGGGAGCTCGACGACGACCAGACCCGGCGGTGGACGGCGCATCACGGTGCGGCCGTGTGCCTCCACGCCGAGCGAACTGGACCGCAACAGGATCTCGAGCGGCCGATGGGGTGGTGTGTCCGCTGCCAGCGGAGGCACGGAGACGACGACTGCCGTTGCCACACCGAGCGAGACCGCGAGGTCGAGCGGGATGTCGGCCACGACGCCGCCGTCGACGTACGTTCGCCCGTCGATCTGCACCGGCGGATAGACGCCGGGGAACGCACTGCTGGCGAGCACCGCGATGACGTTGTCGCCCGATTCGATCGCCACCGCTTCGCCGGAGCTGAGATCGGTGGCGACGATCACCAGGCGGATCGGTGCGTGCTCGATCAACCTGCTGCCGAGGTGCCGGCGAAGGAACTCGCGGCCGTGGCGGTTGTCGAGGAACGACG
>JAYVMH010000164.1:0-7629 GCA_043759015.1 Actinomycetota bacterium | reverse complement strand
AGGCCGCTAGGCTCTCCCGCCGCCGCCCAGATAGCTCAGTCGGTAGAGCAACGCACTCGTAATGCGTAGGTCGAGGGTTCGACTCCCTCTCTGGGCTCCACGAAAGGCATGGTCAAGGGCACTTTCGACAAGCCGGGCGGCAGCCGTCCGAGGCGCCATCCAAGATCCAGCCAAGATCTTGGGACTACGCTTGTCGGCGATGAGGGGTTCGTTGCGCGAACGCCGTGCCGGGGTCTGGGAGCTGATCGTCCAGCTGCCGCGCGATGCAACGTCGGCGCGCGCTCGTCAGCTGAGCCGCACGGTGCAGGGCACCAAACGCGAAGCGCAACGCGCACTTGCCGCCATGGTCGCCGAGGTCGCGGCCGGCAAGGTCTCGTCGACGGCCATGACGATGGGCGAGTTGATGGCGCGGTGGCTCGATCACGTCGACGAGCAGCTCGCCGCGACGACCGTGCGCGAGTACCGCCGCATCGTCGCCAAGACGTTGGACCCCGATCTTGGCGCGTTGTCGTTGCGTCGCATCACGACCCAGCGGCTCGACACGTACTACGCCGGTCTCTCTCGTGATCGCGGCCTGTCGCCGGCAACGGTGCGGCATCTGCACGCTGTGATCCGTGGCTCGCTCGCGCAGGCGGTGCGTTGGGGATGGATCCCTGTCAACCCGGCGGCGTCGGCGTCGCCGCCCAAGTTGCGTAGGCGCGAGATCACACCGCCGGCGATGGCCGACACTCGTGCGTTGCTGGACGCAGCCGACGAGCACGACGTCGAGTTCGGCGTGCTGTTGCGTGTGCTCGCAGCCACCGGCGCACGGCGTGGTGAGGTGTGCGGGTTGCGGTGGTCCGACCTCGACGCGGACGGTGGCACCATCTACATCCGTCGTTCGGTCGCGTCGGTTGCCGGCGGCACGATCGTGAAGGACACCAAGACGCACGCGGCGCGTCGCATCGCGGTCGACGGCGACACGCTGGCGGTGTTGGCACGTCATCGGGCGCGCATGGAACGGCGCGCCCGTGCGTGTGCGGTCGAGTTGTCGCCCGACGCGTTCATGTTCACGTCGACGGGCGATGGTTCCGAGCCGTTGCACCCCGACACGATCACCGGTGGGTTCCAACGCTTGTGCCGCCGCGCTGGCCTGGCCGGCGTGCGGCTGCACGACCTACGTCACTTGCACGCCACGCAACTCCTCGCGGCGGGTGTACCGGTGCGAACCGTGAGCGGCCGGCTCGGCCACGCCAACGCGGCCACGACGTTGAACGTCTATGCCCACTTCCTCGAAGCCAGCGATCGCCAAGCAGCCGACGTAATCGCCGGCCTACTGAGCGACGCGCATGGCGCGACGGAGCGCGCCCGGTGACGTGGGCGTTCAGCGACGAGTCCGAGCGCGGCGCGTCGATGCTCTTCGGCACTGCGTTCGTACCGAGAGGCGCCGTGACGTCGATCCGACGCGAGGTGCGCGGCTTGCTCCTGCCAGGCCAACGCCGGGTCCACACCGCGAAGGAATCACCTCGCCGACGTCGTGCCCTACTCGACCTGGTGGCCGGTCTCGAGCTGGAGGCCGTCGTACTCGTCCATCGTCGCGAAGCGGGCACTCATCGCATCGAGGCTCGCGATCGCCTGCTCGACGCAGCGGCCCGACTCGTGCAAGCAGCCGCCGTGTCGACATGGGTGCTCGACGCGCAGGAACCGAGCCAGGCCGCCCGTGACAGGCAGAGCATTGCTTCGGCGGTGCCGCACGACTCGCAGCTGGTCTACGACCACCGACTCAGTCGCGACGAGCCACTGCTCTGGGTCGTCGACGCGCTCGTATGGGCCGTTGGTGCCGGCGGCGACTGGCGGCGACGAGTCCAACGGGTGGTTACGGTCCAGACGGTGCCATAACGCGCGACACCCGGCTACCCACCGTCCGGAGGGCTCACCGGGTGCACTTCCCGCACCTACTGGTCCGGGCACTCCCATTATCGCCTCACGATGGTCGGCTGACAACGGGTTTCGTGACGAAAGCGGCTTTGCACCGTGTCGCCGAAACGACGACAGCGAACTGGCGCGGAGCGCCGCCTACGCTCGGTGGTCGACCGACATGACTTTGGTCACAGGTGATCAGGCGTTGCGGTGTGCACTGGTGTCGTGTGGTGTTCACCGGCGTTCACCGGTGTCGAACGGTGCCAGACGCGTCGCTTCACCGTCCGTGAGCTGCGTCGACGCCGCCATTGTCGAGTGCGTGACACAGGTGTAACTACGTCGGTATGACCGTTGTCGAGTCGCACGTACGGGGTCGCTCGGACCTCTTGCTGAGCGTGACCGACGCTGCCGAGATCCTCGGCGTCGGCCGCACGTTGGCGTACCGACTGGCGCATGAGTACGAGGTCACCGGGGGCACGAAGGGGTTGCCCGTCATCCGCCTCGGCTCGGCGTGCCTGCGGGTCCCGCGCTGGGCGCTGCTGGAACTCGCGCGCACCGGCCGGGTCGTCACGTTGGCAACGATCGAGACCTCGGATGGGGACTGAGCGCCTCGTCGTCGGCGACGCTGCGGCCGAGGTTCGCCGCAGGCTCGGCCCCACCGCGTGGGTCGCGCTAGAGACGCTCGCCGCGCAGGCGCACGAGCACGACGGCGACCTGGTCGTTGCGGCGTCCGTGCGCGGCCTCGCCAATGATCTCGGCCTCGCCAAGAACACGGCCATGCGCGCGCTGCACGTGCTGCGCGAAGGCGGCGTACTCGTTCACGTTCAGCGACGCGCCGCGAGTGGAACGTTCGCCGCGAGCGAGTACGCCATTCGCCTCGCGCGCGACGTCCTGCATCGTCTCGACAGTCCTCCAACGACGCGCGTGAACCACGCAGCAACCCGCGCCCGTCGCAGCGATCGAGCAACGGTCGAGCAGCTCGTGCTGCTCCCGGAGTAGGAGCACTGCGCCGTGATGGTTCCCGGGTTCGGTCATGTGGTTCGGATCAGACAAGTGCCCGCTGGGCGCGGCGGTGTGTGATGTTGCGCGTGACGACGTTGTATGCATCGAGTGCGTCAGCGTCGGCGGCGTACTACACGCAGTACTTGACGCAAGCGGTCGGTGAAGCACCGGGCGAATGGTGTGGTGTGCAGGCCGATCAGCTCGGCCTCAACGGCGAAGTGACCGCCGATGCGTTGCAGGCGTTGCTGGAGGGCCGTGACCCCAATACGGGGACACCGCTTGGTCGTGCACTTGTCGACCGTTACCGCACGGACGGCACGCGGGTGCGCGCGGTGGCAGGGTTCGATGCGACGTTCTCGGCCCCGAAGTCGGTAAGCGTGTTGTGGGCACTCACGGGTGACGACCGCGTCCTTGACGTCCATGATCAAGCTGTGGCCGCCGCACTCGCCCATCTGGAGCGCTTTGGGGCGACAACGCGCGTGAGGGTGAACGGCAGCCGGATGTTCCCCGACACGAACGGCCTGACGATGGCCACGTTCCGCCAGTCGACCTCGCGTGCCGATGACCCGCAGCTGCATACGCATGCGGTGATCTCGACGAAGGTGCAGACCGTGGACGGCCGGTGGTGGGCGCTCGATGCCCGCTACCTCAAGCGGCATCAGCGGATGCTGGGCGGCTTGTACCAGTCGGCATTGCGGGCCGGGATGGCCGAGCGGTTTGGGGTCGCGTGGGGGCCGATCGTGAGCGGGCAGGCCGAGATCGCCGGCGTGCCCGATGAGCTGTTGCGGTTGTTGTCGAAGCGCACCGTCCAGGTCGATGCCGCGCTCGTCGACAAGGTCGCGGAGTTCCGTTCCCGGGAAGGGCGCGATCCGTCGCGGTGGGAACGCGCCGCGCTCACCCGGGAAGCCGCCGTCGACACCCGCGCCCAGAAGAGCGGGGCCGGTGTCGCCGATCTGATGACACGGTGGCGGACCGAGGCCGCCGCGTTGGGCTGGACGCCCGATCTCGTGCTTGACGCCGTTCGGGAAGCTGCCCGGGACGGGACACCGGCGGCGAGCGTGGCGGTGGCCGACGTGCTCGATCGGTTGTCGGCGTTGGGGTCGACGTGGGCTCGTGCCGATGTGGTGCGGGCGATCTGTGATGTCGCGCCGGCCCGACCGACGAGTGCGTCGCGGTGGGCGGCGGTGATCGAGCGGGCCGCCGACCAAGTGGTATCGGGCTGTGTGAACCTCGACCCCGCCGACACGATCACGCGGCGACGCGACGGTGATGGGCGGTCGGTGTGGATCGAGCCGGTGGCCACGCAGTTCACGAGCGATGCGATCCTGGTCGAGGAGGAGCGCGTGTTGTCGTGGGCGTGGGACCGGCAAGCCGCCGACCCTGAACCGTCACTCACACCCGACGTCGACGGCCTGGACGTGATGCAGGCCGCCGCCGCGAGCGCGGTCGCTGGCTGGGATGGGCTCGTGCTCGTCGAGGGACCGGCCGGGACCGGCAAGACCACGATGCTGTGCGCCGCTGTCGGTGACCTCACCGCTGGCGGTCGTCCAGTGTTCGGGGTGGCACCGACGGCGAAGGCGGCCCGTGTTCTTGAAGGCGAGACGCGGATGCCGGCGGACACGATCGCCAAGTTGCTCCACGAGTACACGCGCACCGACCGACCTCCGCACGACCGCTACCGGTTGCGTGTGGGTACGACGGTCGTCGTGGACGAGGCGAGCATGATCGGCACCGCCACGCTGCACCGTCTCGCCGTGCTCGCCGATCAACGTGCGTGGCGGGTCGTGCTGGTCGGTGATCCGCGCCAGTTGCAAGCGGTCGGTCGTGGTGGCCTGTTCGCCGAGGTGTGCGCCTCCGGACGCGTCCACGAGTTGGCCACTGTGCACCGCTTCAGCCACGAGTGGGAGGCCGCTGCGTCGCTCCAGTTGCGCCGCGGCGATCCGAGCGTGTTCGACACCTACGAGGCGCACGGCCGGATCACCCCCGGCTCGCTCGATACGCATCTCGAGCGGCTCGCCCACGACTGGATCGCTCACACCCGGGCCGGGCGAACCGTTGCCGTCACCGCGACGACGAACGCCGAGGTCGCCGCGATCAACAACGCGATCCACATGACGCGGGTGCTCACTGGCGATCTCGAACGCGGCCGCGGTGTCGCCCTCGCCGACGCTGCGACCGCGTGGCCCGGCACCGTCGTGGTGACGCGCCGCAACGACCGCACCCTCACCACCACGACCGGCGACACCGTGCGCAACCGCGACCGCTGGACCGTCACCCACGTACACCCGGACGCGACGCTGACCGTGACCCCACTATCGGGTCACGGTGCCGTGCGCCTCCCCGCCGACTACGTCCGCGACCACGTGCAGCTCGGCTACGCCGCGACCGAGCACGGCAACCAAGGCGTCACCGTCGACGTCGCCTACCAGCTCGTGAGCGCGGTCACCACCAACCGCGGCCTCTACGTCGGCGCGACCCGGGGGCGCGACGCCAACCAGTTCCTCGTCGTGACCGGCACCAACGACCCTGCGGACGCCCGCGACCTGTTCGACCGGGTTCTCACGTTCGACCGGGCCGACATCCCTGCCACCGTCCAACGCCGCGACCTCCACGCCACACGGCCGGCACCCGCGCGCGATCCGGTGCCGGTGTGGGTCCACGACGTCGACTGGCTCGCACCGTGGCGAGACGCCCTCGTCGCCCAACACGTCGAGGTCCGCGGCCACTGCGCCCGACACGAACAGCAGCAACAGCAGGCCGTCGCGGATCTGGACGCGTTGCAACCGGCGATCACGTTGGCGCAGGCGGCGTGGCAGCCGTTCCAGGATCGGGTCGACGCGCTCGACGAGCGGCTGCGCACCGTGCTGCAGCCGGCGATGTGGAAGGCCAACAACCAGGTACCACGGGCGACGTTCGGGCACCGCCACAGCGCCCAACGCGCCGCGAAGCACGCCAACCACGCCGTCGACGACGCCCGAGCCGAGATCACCGCGATCGGCGACGAAAGCCGCGACGTCAAAGCGCGCCTCGACCGCATCAACGAACAAGCAGCAACCCTGCGCCAGCGCGTCGAACCATCCGCGCGCGCAAGCATGGACCGTCAGCTTCTCGGTGAGATCGACCGACTCGTGGACGCCATCGACACCTGGACCCACTGGAACACCGGCCGCAACGTCAACATCCACCGACTCCTCGAAGCCCTCGACACCCTCGACAACAAAGCCCGAACGACGCCCGACGCAGGCGCCCGCACGCAACTGCGCGGGCTGACCCAGCCCCTCACCGAGTGGCTCACCGACCGGGGCCACCTCACACCCGCAGCCACCATCGAGCATCAGCGCGAACGAGACCACGGCATCGGCATCGACATGTAGGCCAATGGCGACGAGCGTCGGTGGCAGCGACCGCGATCAGCGCCCGCGTTATGAGCGGCGAATCCGGGCACCCGTCACGCGCATAACGCCGGTTCCTTCGCGCTTGAGATCGCTTGAGCGGCGAACTTCTCGGGCGCGGCTGTGCAAGTGATCACGAGGCGTCGGCTGCCAACGCGCGTGATGCGCGTGCGCTGACATCGCTGGATGCCGGCGGCTCGCTCGTCCGCCTGTCGAGCTGACGCCGGTAGCCGACAGGCCGTCGCCGCTCATCGGGTGATCGCCGGCACGCTCGTCGAGATCACTCGATCGCGCTCTCACCGCGTCATGCTCACCCATGGCGACCCACTGCGCTCGTGAAGTGCGCGTCCGATCGCCCACTGTTTCCGTGCGCACTGCGTCGGAAGCTTCGCGCTTGCCGAGCGACTCGGATTCGGCGCAGTCGTGCGGTGCACGCGGCGCGATTGCGTCCCGGCGCGCGCCGCACGCAGGCGCGCGTGCGGTAGTCGCAGGGTGGTCGCGGTCGCCTGACCCGCAGATCGCAGGCGTGGTCCTGGACCGGCGGGCCGACGCGACCACTCAGCTCGGTCGCGCAAGCGACGCTTCTTGGCGCACGGCATCAAGCACGTCGGTCACGACTTGTCGGTATCAACCGGTGTTGTCCGACATGCTGGCGGCCACGACCACGACCACGACAAGCTGTCCCAAGGTGTCCACGATCCCGAACGTCTTGCGTCCCGACCTTCTTCCCGGCGTCATAACCCCTGGTGGCGCCGGTGACCGTAGCGGCGCCATGCACACTGCGCGCATCGACGATCCCCACCGAGGGGTCCGCGTCTCAGCCTTCGTGTTTACGCATCAGCACCCGTAACCGGTCAGCGATCCTCTCCCACGTGCCGTTGCGTGACCATTCGAGATGCAAGCGGGCACGGTGTTCCAGTTCAGGTAGCAGCCCGGCAGGGGCCCGGCACCGACAGCCGGTGGCGGCGACGTTGAAGATCGCGTTCACGACCTGGCGGCGGTCGACCGCCGAGGGGCGCCCCCATCGACCCGGGTACTGGTACGGGCGACCAGATCAGCGATCAACATCCGCTCGTCATCGGTCATGTCTCGTACGTTGTCCGGCACGAGCCAGTTATCGGACGCGTTCGCTCCCCCACACTGAATCTAACCCCGGCCACCACCTGCTCAACCCAAATCTGCCTACTACCCGCATAAACTAACCGAAGTGGGGGGCGGTCCCGAACACGCTCTAAGGGCCCGCGCAAGAACTACTTGAGCACCTCGGGCGGCCGGGAGCGCTGTGGCGCAGCGCTCACTGACGTCGGCGAGGACCGAGTTGTTCCCTCGCAGGCCC